>JARDZQ010000266.1 GCA_029240775.1 Rubrobacteraceae bacterium
GAAGGACTCGACCCCCCAGGACTCCTTCATCTCGGCGGCGTTGAAGGGGATCTTGCTTATCGTATCCAGGTCCTTCTCGGAGGGCTCTTCGGCGAGCTCGTCGAGGCCGTCAAGGGTCACGTTGCCGTTCTCGTCCTTGATGGTTCTGAGGGCCTGAACGAGTCGCCAGGCCGGATTCGGGGCTATGCCGCCGTACATGCTATGGAGGTCGTGGGAGGGGCCACGAGCGCGCAGCTCGACGTAGGCGAGGCCCTTGGTGCCGCAGTAGATCATGGGCCGCCCGGACCCGTCCTTCATCGAGCCCTCCCACAGGCAGGCGTCCGCCGCGAGTAGCTCTGCGTTGGCGCGCACGAAGGGAGCCAGGTTCGGGCTCCCGATCTCCTCCTCGCCCTCGATAAAGAACTTGAGCTTGAAGGGAGGCGGCCCGTGCTCCTCGCCATAAAGCCTCAGGGCCTGGATGCGGGCGAGAACGTCGCCCTTGTCGTCGGCGACGCCGCGGGCATACAGAGAGCCGTCGCGGACGGTTGGCTTGAAGGGCTCGCTCTCCCAGAGCTCGAGCGGCTCGGGAGGCTGCACGTCATAATGGCCGTAAGAGAGGAGGGTCTTCTCTCCTTCTCCGGCCTCGGCGTAGACGACCGGGTGGCCTTCGGTCTCCAGGATCCGGGCCGTAGCGCCAGCCTCCTCCAGCTTGCTCGCGACCCATTGTGCGCACCCCCGGAAGCCGGTGGCTTCACTCTTTTGGGCAGAGATCGAAGGCATCCGCAGGAACTCCTCGAGCTCGCCGAGGAGATCGTCTTTAATGCCGTCTACGCGCTCTCTGGGATCCACTTCGCACCCTCTCCTCTCTGTCCTCTGAGAGCGTAGCATCTTCGGTGTCTCGTGCCACACTCTGACCGTGGTCCGCTTGGCCCCGTGCTGATATATTTGAGGCGAGGTATCTCCTTGGAGAAGAGACCGGACCATAGCCACGAGCCACGCCGCCACCCGGACGAGTTCTTCGGACTCGACGTGGAGAGAATGAGCCCGAGGGCCCAGGTGGCGGCGGGGCTCGCCGCGCTCATGCCGGTCGCCGTGGGCCTGGTCCTCGTGTTTACCTTCGTTCCCTGGCTCTGGTGGCTCATCTTCGTGTTCGGCTGGATGATCTTCCCGGCCTTCGGCCTGCTGGTGCGGGGCATCGCAGGACTCTCTGAGGGTCGGTCCGAGCTTCCTTCCGCTACGAGCGGAAGGGAGCGTGAGCTACTGCAGGCCCTGCGGGAGAGGGGAGAGCTCACGCCGGCGGAGGCCGCGATGGACACCTCGCTCACGGTCGCGGAGGCTGACAAAATGCTCAAGGAGCTCGCGGAGGGCGGGCACCTGGAGGTTCGGGTGCGGGGTGGCGGGTTGTTCTACTCATTGTGGGAGCGCGAAGAGGATGAACGTGCGGGCCGTCTGGAAGGTCGGTAGAGAGGGTTGGCGTATCGTTCTCGTGGTATCATTCACGGTCCGAGGGTAAGGCGCGTGAGATCGTAAGCGTGGGGTAAGAACTTAGCCTATGGAAGAGCGAAGGATCCCGGAGACGCTCGAGGAGGCCTACAGGCTGCGGGACGCGGCCTCCTCTCTACTCGAGCGGGATTTCTACCAGGAGCAGGTCTACCGCCTGAGGCGCGAGGAGTACCGCTCACGCGGCATCAGGACGGAGATCTCCTCGCGCAGGCGCGAGCGCCAGAGCGCGATCGAGTTCTCGCGCGAGATGTTCTTCCTCGAGGTCGCAGAGATAGCCGGACGGATCTCCGGGCGCCAGGGCGGCCGTGGGGCCCGCGCGGCCCAGCAGGAGGCCAGGCGCTACGCCACCCGCCTCGACACCCACGCCTTCCTGAAGCAGCTCGCCTCGCCCCACTCGGGGGCCGTGGAGCTCTACAGGCGCAACTACCTGGCTCTCTTGAGGATGGGCAAGGCGCCGGCCGAGGCCTACTACCTCTCGCGGGTTATCGGGCTCGCGGGGGAGCCGGAGTTCCGGCGGGCGCTCGAGAGCGTGCGGGAGACCGGGTATCCGACCAGGGGCCGCATGGCCTACGCGGTTGAGAAGACGGCGATTCAGATCCGTGACCTCCCGGGGGGGATGATCCTGATCCTGCTCACCTTCTTCGCCTCGCTCTTCGCTTTCGTGTGGGCGAGCAAGCTGTGGGGCCCTCCAGCGAGCGCGGGCACCATCTTCTTTGTCTCTTTAGGCCTGGTTGCGGCAGGGGGGCTGATGTTGATCTCCGCGGTCTTTATCGTTACCTTTATCAGATCGATCAATAAGTAGTCCCGGCGCGCCCAGGCCGGGGCGCGAAGGGGGACTTATACACTCACCGGGGCCTAAGCCGCAGACTCCTCCCGAGACGCCGCTTGGCCGCCGGGAGTGGCGCCAGCACTTCAGAGAACCCCGGAGCTTTGGCTACCGCCACTGGCTGCGCTGGATGGCGTTCCTACTGTTCGTCTGCCTCCTCGGCCTCGTGGGGTTGCTCGTCTTACTCTCGCCGGCCCGCAAGGAGCCGGTAGCCCGCGCGAGTACCCCCGCACTCGAGCCCCGGCTCTCCGTCCCCGAACTACCCCCGGAGCTGGTGGTCCGGAACCTCAGAGACGAGCTCCAGCGGGTGGCGGAGCGGTACCCGGCCTCCTACGGGGTTATCGTCTCGTATCCCTCGACGAGAAAGACCGTAACGATAAACCCGGACCGGCGCTTCGCGGCCGCGAGCCTCACCAAACTGTCGACCCTGCTCACGCTCTACAGGGCGGCCGCCCGCGGCGAGGTGGACCTCGACGCTGAGATCACCATGCGCGCCTCCGACGTGCAGGCCTACGGCACCGGCGTTCTGTACCTCAAGCCCGTTGGTGCCACCATGACCCTGCGCGAGTGCGCGAAGCTGATGATCAAGGAGAGCGACAACACGGCCTGGGTGATGCTGCACCGGTACCTGGGACGGAGCAATATCGAGGCAGAGCTCTACCAGATGGGCGCTCACTCTACGGAGTACTGGACGCCCAACACCACAACGGCCCGCGACGTCCACGTGATGCTGGAGAAGATCGCCGACCCTTCCTACACCAGCCCCGAGCTCTCGGCCGAGATGCTCGACTTCATGACGAACACGTCTTTTGAGGACCGCCTGCCCGAGCCGCTGCCCGAAGACGCCCGCGTCGCCCACAAGATCGGCTCCTACCACGATACTTTCAGCGACGCCGGGCTAGTCTTTCCCGAGGGGTCGCGCGAGGTCTCCGAGGCCTACTACATGATCGTGATCGTGGGCGACACCGACGAGTGGACGGCGCGCTCCGCGATCCAGGACATGTCCCTGGCCGCCTACGAATCGCTCGCAAACGCCCGTCCAACCCCCGGATCATCGGACAGAGAGACGAATTGATGGGCCGTACCTCAAGGGAGGAGATCTCATGAGACACACGGCAGTGATCGGAGCTTCTGCTGTCGAGCCGGGAAGGGCCGAAGCCGCCAGCACCTTAAGGTCTTGCACCGGCCACGACATCCGGATCAGCGCCGCCGAGAAACCGATGCTGGTTCTCCACAACAGGGAGCGGGCGAGCCGCGACCTGCCGCGCCTCTGCGTCCACTCCAAGCTCCAGAGGGCGCCCAACGCCGACTCGGGCAAGATGATCCGGCGCAACCGCTTCACCCACGGTAACGTCGGCAGGCACCTGATGAAGAGGTTCGACTACCAGTGAAGCGCCTGCGTCGAGAACATCAGCCGCGACGCCGGCCGCCCCTCGCCCGAGAAGACCTTCAATGGCTGGATGCAGAGCTCCTCCCAACGCTCGAACATACTGGACCGAAGATTCGACAAGGTCGGCATACGCGCCGCTACCGGCGACTTCAACGGCTCCAAGACCACCGCCTGGACCGTCGATCTCGCCACCCGCCACTAACCAATTATTGTTAAGAAGTTTTAAGAAAATAGTAAAAAATACGGTGAATGGTGTTGACACTAGGGGTTAAGGGTGAAAAAATGCAGCACGTAAGGTAGTCCTCAAGTACAGGAGGTAAGGATTTTGAGGAAAGTAATGTTGTTGGCCGCGGTTATGGCCATGGT
>JARDZQ010000267.1 GCA_029240775.1 Rubrobacteraceae bacterium
TGGTCGACGCCACCGCCACGCCGATGCGTATCATCGCCGAGTACGATCGGGCGACGGTGCAACCCGAGGGCTGCGGCGGCATACAGACCAGAGGCAAGATGTACATCAACTCCGGCAACGCCAATCCGCCAGCCTCCCACCTCTACGCGTTCTCCCTTAGCGAGCTAGCCGGTGCGGGACCTCACCCGCCGAACACGCCAGCCCCGACCACGATCTTCTCCCGGACCGGCGGCAACTACAACACCCACGGCCTGATGCTCAACCGAGCGAAGCAGGGACGCTACCTGTGGGCAGCGGAGCGATCCGCCAACACGATCGAGGTGGTGGACACGACGACCGACAGCTCGATCGGCGAGTTCGGCCTGGCGGGCAGGATCAGCACCGATCCGGCGCCGGATCTCATTGACATAGCGCCCGATGGCAAATACGCGTTCGCGTCACTGCGTGGCCCCTGCCCGCTGACCGCCAACTCGCCGGCCACCAACAACGCCGTCGGTGCCACGCCGGGTATCGGGGTGATCTCGATCCAGGAGGGCGGGCTGAGCGGTAAGCTGGTTGCCGTCGCGCCCATCACGAACCCCAGCTCGCCATTTACCTGCGGCACGGTCGGCGGCTCGCCCACCCAGACAGAGCGAGCCGACGTACACGGCATCGCGGTGCGCCGGATGTAGGCGCCCTGCCAACACGGAGGGCTTGCAGCGCACCGCTTCGGAGCGAGAAACGATGAGGGCGAGGCAAGGTGGGGTCTGCTTGCCTGGATGGTCGGAGGGGCGGTTCGAGAAGCTTGGCAAAGGCAACATCGAAGGTTCGACCTTCTGAGTGTAGTCCCACAAGGGGATAAGCGAATAGACACTCCCGCCCGCCGGGGGGCGCGTCGGCGCCTCCCCTGGGCGGGTCGGGTAGCTACCTCGGGAGCCGACCCCTCAGCCGCCCTCGGGCTGGTCGTGGGAGTGTCGGCTAGCTCGGCTTCTGGCGCTGTAGAGGCGTAGCTGGGCGCAGCCACTAAGACACTTGCGCCGGATGCACCGTATCTCGCGCCAGCACCATCACGTCGTCGGTCAGGGTGTGCGATCCTGTCTCCACTCGCAACAATGAGTAACGAGACGCGCACACCCGACGCAGCTCCGTAGGCTCCCGGTCGCAAGCACCGATCGGGCACGAGCAAGGAGGTCCACGAGTTGACCGATCCGACGTACGAACTGCGGCCGATCGGCCGGGTCGAGTCGCCGCTCACCGATCGCGCCGCCGCCCCGAAGCAGGGCGACGAGGGAGCGCCGCGGGCGCGAGTCGTCTTCCTCCCCGCGTTCCGCGAGGCCGCAAGCGGCCTGCGGGAGGGCGAGGAGGTGCTCGTGCTGACCTGGCTACACCTGAGCCGCCGCGACGTGCTCTCCGTGCACCCACGCGGTGACGCGAAGCGACCCCTAACGGGCGTGTTCGCGACCCGCTCGCCCGACCGTCCGAACCCTATCGGCCTGCACGCCGTCGCGATCGAGGCGGTCGAGGAAGATGCCATCACGGTCCGCGATCTCGAAGCGATCGACGGCACCCCAGTCTTGGACGTCAAGCCCGTCCTCGGCAAGCGGAGCGAGCGGTGATGCGGCGCGGCGGGGGCCGTCGTTGCGACCGAGCCCGCGTCGGCCGACGCCTATTGCGACAACGGGACTGGGCTTCACAATGCAGCTGGGCGTCGAAGGGGTCATGACCATGCGGCTAACCGCGTGGAGACGACCGTAGGTGGAAAAACACAAACTGGTCCTGATACCCATGGCACAGCAGCCAGAAGCACGGGGCAGTACTACGAAAGGGCGGCCCGCTCGAGTATAAGATGGATAAACAGTGCGGTTCGTGACGGTATTGGCTGTGGTGATACTCTTGGTCGGCTGCAACCAAGCCGTGCCATCTGTGGAGAAGCAGCAGAAAGGAGAAGCTCCAGAGCGCGTAGAGAAAGCCCCACCAAGAGATCCATCTCCCGACCTACCCGCCTACGACATGACCTCGGAGCAAGACTGCTCCGAGACCGGCGTCGTGGGCAAGTGCTACGACGTCTCCACTGATGCCACCTCAAGAGAGGAGTTGGAAGTCCTCACCGCCGACCTCTGGCTCGATAGCCCTGGGTACCTGGCCGTCCTGGTGACGTTCTATCCCAACAAGCCGACCGCAGACGCCAGCGCCTGGGGCTTCGCGTTCGAGAACCAACAGGCCGCCCGCGTAGTTCTCGCGCAGTTCCTCGCCCAGGGGATCAGCGTGGAGGACGAGGTGCGTGAGGCGATGGCCAACGGCGGCATATACGTCGTCGTACCAGCCGATGAGGCGCGGGAGCTTACCCAGGAGAGTGCCGTAGGCCGCGCAGGAGAGGCGCCGGCGGGGCGGAACGTGTGCAGCTCTCGAACTTTCTAATATTATGACTACCCTTTAAGACAAGGAGGTATGTAGGACGTGGCGGTCGTAGCGATCATATCCCTCGCCGTCGTGATAGGAGCCGTAATCCAGGGCTCTTTAGGCTTCGGATACGCCCTCGTAGCGGTGCCGGCGATGGTTCTGCTGTTGCCGTGGGCAGTACCTGTCACGCCCCTCTTTCTGGCCCTCCCCATGACCCTGCTCATGAGCGTGAGGGAATGGCGTTCCATCGACCTGAGCGGCTTCGCCCTGATAACTGCCGGGCGCCTGCTCGGCACGGTCGCTGGCGTCGTGCTCTTGGTCTTGGCGCCGAAGGGCTACCTGTCCATGGTCACGGGACTACTGATCTTGACGGTGGCACTCGGGAGCTTCCTCAAACCAAGTTTCGAGGTGAACAAGCGGACCCGGCTTGCAGGAGGAGTGTCCTCCGGCGTCGTGGGCACTGTGGCAGCACTCGGCGGTACTCCGCTGGCGCTCGTGTACCAGGACCGTTCGGGGGCAGAGCTACGGTCGACCCTGGCCATCTCGTTCGTGGTGGGAATCGCCATGTCGCTGGTGGGCCTAGGGTTGGCCGGCAAGGTCGAAGGGCGGCACGTTGTCTTGGCTCTCGAATTGTTGCCGGGACTGCTCGTTGGTTTGTGGGCAAGTCGGTGGGTCGTCAAGCGTCTCGACGAGCGTTGGTTGCGTCCGACGGTGTTGATGCTTGCAGCGGCCGCGGGGGTAGTGATTATCCTCCTGGGTCCTGGCGGTTGAAGCCTTACCGTTCGCTATGGCGACATTTCTATGGCGAGGGATTCAACCTGCAGCCTTCAGGATATGAGCCGACCCAGTGTCCTTACCGTGGGGCTCTCGGTCGTGCTCGGGAGAGGCGCCGGCAGGCGTAGGTCTACCGCCTTCAGGTGGGCCCACGCAAGTTGGGACAACGCCGGGGCTGAGCTTTCGCGCCCTGTTGCGTGGCCGGGAGGTCATGGAGCTGCAGGTAGCGCTCTAGTCGCTAGGAGCTAGAGTGCGGACCAACAACCCTTTGGGCAGCTATTGGAGTAGGTCAGTTGTCGCCTACTCACAGGCTCTGGGGCGCGTTGAGGTAGGCCACCTCCATCTCCACCCTCGAAGGTTCCTCGCTCAAGAGCACGTCTATCTTGTTCCTAAGCTCCGCTCCTGCTCGCCACGGCCCTGTGGTGACAAAGGCGTCATCGTGAGCCTTGGTATCCCAGTAGGCGACTACTACGAGCCTGTTGTTTGCAGGCTCTACGAGGAGCACCGAGCCTTCGTATCCGGGCTGTCCTTCGGCGGCAGGCTCCACTTCCTCGCGCCAAAGCCGGATCGCTTCGTCGAGGCAGCCCCCCTTCACCGGGTAGTTGACCAGCGCAGCGTGCATCTATCAATCACCTCCTAAGGTGTATCCAGCGTGTCTCTCTTCGATGTAGGCCCGCGTATGGTACGCCAAGCCTTCGCCTGAGGCATCCTCCATATGATCTTCTTCTCTGCGACTGGTATTGCGGGGCAGCCAAAGGGATCGTGCCGGGTGCGGGGTTGCGTTGTTCTCAGTATCTCACAGCGTATTTCAGTAATTTTGAACCATAGGGCGCTATGGATGCCTGAAAGCCTATTTATGGAAGAGCTGCGCGCAAAAAGATAGTCGAAGCCGTAGGGCGAGGGATGAAAAG
>JARDZQ010000268.1 GCA_029240775.1 Rubrobacteraceae bacterium
ATGGGTTGCTCCTCTCTTGGCGGTTGGTGCCATCTGGAGGCAGCCTACGTCAGCAGCCTTACAACACAATCAGCAAATGCGACTATACGCTCTAGAAACGCTGGTATCTAGCTTTCCCTTCAGCGTGGCACCAGCCATGTGTCGCAGAAAATGCAGCCTGTATTCTGTTCGAAATGGGACTACTACACTCGAACACGCCGCGCGCGGCTAATTGAATGGCTTCCACCGAGGCTGTCTCAACGCGAGGAGACCGTCGAGGTGAGCGTGGGCACCGGAGATCTCCCGGGACCCCCCGCGGCGGTTTGAATCTCTAGGGTGGGCGGTACCTTACGGGGTGGTGCAACGTTCGAGCGGACATCTGTGGTGGCAGCGCGGGGTCGTCTACCAGGTCTACCCGCGCTCGTTCAAGGACGCGAGCGGCGACGGCATCGGGGATCTTCAGGGCATAACCTCCAGGCTCGACTACCTGCGCTGGCTCGGGGTGGACGCGGTCTGGATCTCCCCTTTCTACCCCTCTCCGATGGCGGACTTCGGCTACGACATTGCCGACTACCGTGGTGTCCACCCCATGTTCGGGACGCTGGAAGATTTCGACGGTCTCGTCGCCGAGGCCCATCGTCTCGGGCTGAGGATCATCCTCGACTACGTCCCGAACCACACCTCGGACGAACACCCCTGGTTCCTGGAGTCGCGCTCCTCCCGCGACGACCCGAAGCGCGGCTGGTACATTTGGCGCGACCCGGCCTCGGACGGCGGGCCGCCCAACAACTGGCTCTCGGTCTTCGGAGGTCCGGCGTGGACCTTCGACGCAGCCACGGGACAGTACTACTATCACGCCTACCTGAGGGAGCAGCCAGACCTCAACTGGCGCAACCCTGAGGTGAGGGTGGCTATGTACGATGTCTTGCGCTTCTGGCTCGAGCGCGGCGTGGACGGCTTCCGGGTGGACGCTCTCAGGCAACTCGTTAAAGACGACCGGTTCCGGGACAACCCGCCGAACCCCGACCGGTGGCCAGCGTCCCCGCCCTACGATGCCCTACGCCCCGTCTACTCAACCGACAGACCCGAGGTGCACGAGGCCGTCCGCGAGATGCGCCTGGTCCTCGACGAGGGCGCATCTTCTGGCGAGAGGGTCTTGATCGGGGAGCTGTACCTGCCCATAGAACGTCTGGTGCGCTACTACGGAGAGGGCGGCTCCGGCGTACAGCTGCCGATGAACCTGCACCTGATCTCCACGCCCTGGGAAGCGGCGAGGCTGGGCGATCTGATCGACGCCTACGAGGCCGCCCTTCCGCAGGACGGCTGGCCTACCTGGGTGCTGGGTAACCACGACCGCAGCCGCATCGCGAGCAGGGTCGGTCCCGCCCAGGCCCGCGTGGCGGCCATGCTGCTCCTTACGCTGCGCGGTACGCCTACCCTCTACTACGGCGACGAGCTCGGGATGCGCGACGTTCCCGTTCCCCCCGAGCTGGTGCAGGACCCCTACGAGAAGAACGTCCCCGGCATCGGCGTCGGTCGGGACCCCGTGCGAACCCCGATGCGGTGGAGCGGGGAGGATAATGCCGGTTTCACCAGCGGCAGACCCTGGCTGCCGGTCGGCGAGGATCACGCCGAAGTCAACGTGGAGGCCCAGAAGCGGGACCCTCGCTCGATGCTCACCCTCTACCGCCGGCTCCTCTCCCTGAGACGCTCGGAGCCCGCCCTCACCGGCGGCACCTACGCGCCTGTAAAGGCGGCGGACGACCTGCTCGCCTATACCCGCGAGACGGACGAACGACGGTTTCTCGTCGCTCTGAACCTGGGCCCAGGGCCACTGACCCTCGGAGAAGCCGGTCTTGGCAGAGGAGGACGGGTCGTGTTGAGCACCTTCCTCGACCGTGAGGGCGAGGCCGTCGGTGAGACGCTCGACCTGCGCGGTGATGAGGGGCTAATCGCGGAGACCACCACGCTCTAAAGCGATCTGCAGAGGCGTTGACTTCTGCAGATCGCGCCATCAGCTATCAGCGTTCAGCAAGAGCGAAAAGCTGATAGCGTTTGCAAAGAAGGGTCAACCTCATTGCAGACTGCTCTAGGAGGCTGCCCCCACTTTATTCGTCTCTACCCGCTCCCGGCGGAGCGGTCGAACCCCGGATGACGAGCCGGGTCGGCAGAGGAGCCGGGCTCTGCGGCTCCTCGCCCCGGAGCTGCGCGACGAGCATCCGGCCGGCCACGAGGCCCTTCTCGACGTGGGGCTGGTAGACGGTCGTGAGGGGCGGATCCGTGCGCGAGGCCTCGGGCACGTCGTCGAAGCCCACTACGGAGAGGTCCTCGGGTACGGATAGCCCCCTCTTTTTCGCCGCTTCGAAGACCCCGAGGGCGAGCTGGTCGCTTAGAGCCAAAATCGCCGTCGGACTAGGCTCCCGCGCCAGTAAAACCCCGGCAGCGATATCGCCCTGCTCCGGTGCGTTGCCGGTGGCCTCGTAGACGGGTATCTCTCCCCACGCAAGACCGGTCTCCTCGACGGCAGCCCTGTAGCCCTCGAGCCTCAGACGGCTGGGCCGGTAGGTCGCCTCCCGCTGGCGCTCGAGATCCGCCAGCCCACCCCTCGCATCCCGGCCGAGCTCGAAGGAGACCACCCCGAGACGCTCGTGCCCGAGCCCGAGGAGGTGTTCCGCGGCGGCCCGCGCGCCGCCGACGTCGTCCATCTCGACCGAAGGTACGCCCTCCCGCGGTGGCTGCTCGACGAGCACGACCGGAATGCGGCGCTCCAGCGCCAGGTCCACCAGCGGATCGTCCTCCGCAAGGCAGTAGATCACGAACCCGTCCACCGCCGCCTCGCCGACCGCCTTGGGGTTTCTCCCCTCCCTCAGCGGAGCGGGTACCAGCAACAGCCCCAACCCCGCCTCCTCGGCAGCCTGCGAGACCCCCTCCAGAAACATGACAGCCGCAGGGTCCGCAAACGCGTACGATAGCGGGTCGGCGTAGACTACCCCCACCGCGCCAGACCGGCCGCGCCTCAGACCCCGCGCCACAGGATCAGGGCCCGCGTACCCGAGCCTCCTGGCCGCCGCGAAGACCCGCTCCCTGAGCTGCGGTGAGAGCTGGTCGGGACGGTTGTACGCGTTGGAGACCGTCGCCGCCGATACCCCAACCTCGGCCGCAACCTCCTTTATCGTCGCTCGCCTGATAGCCTTCTTCTTTCTACCGTTGACACCCACATGCAGCATGCTATCATACCTTAAACGATTTAGTAAATCGTTTAAGTAAGAGACGTTCGCTTGGAGGATCGAGGAGGCGAGGCGGTGATCGGGTACATGAGCATCGAGGAGCAGGTCGACAAGGACTTCGTGCGAGCCCGGCACCGGGCGCTGGCGGGGCGAGTGGTGGCGTTGTTGCGAGGGGAGGGTGAGGATCTGCTCTCCTTCGACGAGGTCAGGAGGGCGTCGCGGGCCAATGGGGGGTTGCGTCGGGGCCGGAGGGAGGTCGAGGTTCGAAGGATAGTGGGGAGCGTCGGGCGGTACCGCCAGTTCGACCGCAACTTCATGCCCAGGAAGGCGAGCCTGCGGGACAAGTGGGAGCGGGTGGACCGGGCGTTCGTCCGCGGGGAGGAGCTACCGCCGGTCAGCCTGTACAAGATCGGGGACGCTTACTTCGTCGAGGACGGCAACCACAGGGTCTCGGTCGCCCGCTACCAGGGTGTGGAGATGATCGACGCCGAGGTCACGGAGCTTCTGACGCCCGTGGGAGGCTGGCGACCCGAGAGCCGGTAGGGTCGGGGGTTATCCGTGTCCGAGGGTAAGGAAACGCGCCGATGGGCGGCGCTCGCCCTGTTGTGTGTGGCGCAGTTCGTGGACGTACTGGACATCAACGCCGTGATCGTCGCTCTGCCTGTTGTGGGGCGGGAGCTCGGCTTCGCGCCGGAAGACTTGCAGTGGGTCATCACAGCCTACGTGCTCTTCTTCGGGGGGTTCCTGCTCCTGGCGGGGAGGCTCTCCGACATCTACGGGAGGCGCAGGATGTTCGTGTTGGGGCTCGTCCTGTTTACCGCCTCCTCGCTCGCCTGCGGGCTGGCTGGCTCGCCGCC
>JARDZQ010000269.1 GCA_029240775.1 Rubrobacteraceae bacterium
CCCGACGCGGGCCTTCTGGGAAGGGTTGAGGTCTTCGCAGACCCTGTCGGTGAGATCCAGGACGGCCTCGACGAGGACGGCGAAATCCTCGCCGCCGTAGGTGTCGATCCACTTATGGTAGCGGGGGTTGGGGGAGCCGCGTTCGAGCAGGGCCTTGCCGACCTCCCTGTAGATCCAGTAGCAAGGCAGCACCGCGCCCACCACCTCCGGGTAATCGCCGAGAGCGGCCGTCCTGAGCAGGAAGCTAGTGTAGGCGAGCGTGGTGGGGGATGCTTCGGTTGCTTCGGCCTCTTCTTGCGCGACCCCGAGGTCTTTGAGGAAGCCTTCGTGCAGGCTCCGCTCGACGGTGATGGCCCCCGCCGAGTGCCCGTTGAACATCACGAGTTCGCTCACGTCGGGGGAGCGGACCCCGGCGAGGCTCAGGGCGCGGGCGTAGTCGCGTAGGTAGATCGCATCCTGCAAGATGTAAAAGCGGAACCGCTCTTCGGTGAGCGTGCCATCGGTAAGCCCGCTCAAGAACGGATGGGCCAGTATCTCTTTGTAGGTGGGCGTTATCGAGCCCCAAAGCTCTCTGGTAAATCCTTTGCGCTTCATAACCGGAACTGCGTGCATGAACTCCTCCTGTTATCCTCCGGTCTCAACCGCAAGCTAATTCTACGGTGCGCGCGGACCTCCTGGGTATCAATCAGTCCTCGTTTGAACACGGGCCCGGCATGTGCTCTTGGGATGAGTCTGCTCTCGGAGTGCGCAAGGCACTTGCGCTCAAGGATATCTGGGCCAGAACTGATGCTACGAAAGGGTTACTCTCAGCTGTGTATGCGGATCTCAATTTTTTTAGAACTCCGCCGTTTATTCTCTCTGCAGCACGCACAGCTCGCGGAAACGAATTCGTTTCCCTGATTCGAAGAATTCGCGCTATGGCTGTCGCGCGTCTGGTCCTTTACACCCGTGGAGTGTTCAGAGCACAAACAGGCTCTGTTTCCACATCCGCCGCGCCTCTGGCGGCGAGGGGGGAGTACGCTTCGAGCGGGTGGCGGCTGGTTAGCGCGCTACCCTCGCCCCTCCGCCCGGGGTGTGCTGCCACTGGCTGCAGGGAGCTTAACCTTCGGCGAGGCCATCGCGCATCGGCCGGGCGGGGGGAAACGGAGGCGGTGGCCGGGCGCATCATTGGTCGGGTGGCGCACAGCCCTAGAGCAGGAGCGCGTCGGGGCAAGGCGCTGGTAAGCTGTGAGGCGGGGACGCGAGTGTCCGCCGCGCTCGCTGGGGGAGGCCGCGCAACGGCGCGGGGGGTTCGGAGAGAGCGCGCTCTACGGAGGAGGAAGGGCTTTGGGGATAGTGAGCTGGGTCGGGTTCGGGTTGGTCGCCGGGGTGGTGGCGAAGCTGCTCATGCCCGGGCGCGACCCCGGCGGGTGCATAATAACGATGCTGCTGGGGGTGGCGGGGGTCTTCGTCGGGGGCCTCCTGTACCGGCTCCTGACGGGGCGGGAGGTGTTCTTCCGGTTCGATCTGGGGAGCTTCGCGGTGGCGGTGGTGGGCGCGGTGGTCATCCTGGCCGTCTACAGGCTCGTCGCGGGACGTCGGGCCTGACCTCCATCCAGGCCGGCTCGTCGGTCGTCTCTGCGGGCGGGCGGCCATCGGCCACGATCGCGGCCAGCTTGCACCGCGCTCACCGAACGCAGGATCAATCGTTATGGCTCACGCTGTGAGGATATCCTGAGCATGCCTAAATGCGTCTAGAACGTCACGCGGCTCCGGCGGCGCTCAGGGATGGCGGCCTCCCCGAGGTCCACATCGCCACACTCGACGAGCCCGAACACGGACTCACCGAGGAGGTCCTCGACGCCACGGACGTGCTCCTGTGGTGGGGCCACATGGCCCACGACGAGGTCGCCGACGAGGTGGTCGAGAGGATACACGAGCGGGTGCTCGGAGGTATGGGCCTCATAGTGCCCCACAGCGGACACTTCTCGGAGATCTTCAAGAGGCTCATGGGCACGAGTTGCGATCCAAAGTGGCGCTGATCGGTCTTCCGGTCGCGTCGGCTCGCGGGCGGCCGTTCCGGGGACCGCCAGGCTGACCGACTTAGGGACTACGAGCGAGGCAGACGGACGGTGAAGGTCGAGCCTTCGCCGGGCTCGCTCTCGACGGCAACGTGTCCGCCGTGGTTCTGGGCGACGTGGCGGACGATTGAGAGGCCGAGGCCCGTGCCGCCGGTCTCCTTGGAGCGGGCCTTGTCCACCCGGTAGAACCGCTCGAAGATGCGGGCGAGGTTCTCGGGGGGGATGCCTATACCGGTGTCCGAGACGCGGACGACGACCTCCTCCTCGTTAGACTCACCCGAGACCTCGACGCGGCCGCCCTGCGGAGTGTACTTGACGGCGTTCTCCACGAGGTTGGCGAACATGGAGGTTAGCTGGGTCTCGTCCCCCCGGACGGCGTACAGGGCGGCGTTGCCGCTTCGCTTCCACGAGAGGGTTAAGTTTTTGCGGCGGGCGGCGGGGCGGAGCCGGGCGAGAACTACCATGAGGATGCTGCGCACGTCCACGGGCTGGGGGTTTCGCACCCCCTCCTCGCTCTCCAGGCGGGCGAGGTCCAAAAGGTCGGTTATTAGCTGAGCCAGCCGCTCCGTCTCGCTCTTGAGCTGGTGGGCGAAAAAGCGGGCCTGTTCGGGATCGTCCTCCAGTATCTCCGAGAGGCTCTCGGCGAGGAGCTTGAGGCTCGTCGCGGGCGTCTTGAGCTCGTGGGATACGTTGGCGACGAAGTCGCGGCGCATCTTGTTGACGCGCCTGAGCTCGGCCAGGCTCACGGCGCCCCCCGCCTCGGGACGGTCTTCCCCGAAACCCGCCTCGAACCCTTCGGGGTCTTCCGCGTTCCTGCCGAGCGACACGCTACCCCCGCCCGTCCTCCGTCGTTCGCACGGCCGAGGCGGACACCGCCGATACCGGCTCGAAGCGGTAGCCCAGGCCCCGGACGGTGTGGACGTACTCGTACTCGCTCTTCTTCGCGAGCGCGGCCCGGATACGCCGCACGTGCACGTCTATGGTGCGCGAGGAGCCCACGCCCGCGTGACCCCAGACCTCCTTGGCGAGGTCCTCCCGGCTCTTGAGCTCCCCGGGACGGGCGGCCAGCGCCGCTAGCAGCTCGAACTCCTTCAGGCGCAGGTACAGGGGCTCGCCCCCGACGCGGGCCGTGAAGTTCCTCGTGTCCAGCCAAAGGTCGCCGGCTTCCAGGATCTTGCCGCGCGCCCCCGGCGGGGAGGCGCTGCGCTTGAGGTTCGCGTTGATCCTCGCCACCAGCTCCTTCATGCCGAAAGGCTTGGTCACGTAGTCGTCCGCCCCGGCCTCGAAGCCCTTGACCTTGTCCTCCTCGGCGTCCTTGGCAGTGACCATGATGATCACGACCTCCCGATCGCCCTCCCGCAACCTCTCGCACAGCCGGATGCCAGACTCACCCGGAAGCATCACGTCGAGCAAGATGAGGTCGGGCCGCAGCCTGCGCGCCAGCTTCAAGGCCTCCGCCCCGTCCAGAGCCTTGTGCACGCCGAAGCCCTGCCGGCCCAGGTTGTACGCGAGGGTGTCGAGGATCACCGCGTCGTCTTCGACGATCAGGATCTCCGCCGCGGTCTCTACGCCCAAAGCACACCAACCCTTGTCTCGACCGTCACCACTCGAATTATAGCCCATCCCCTTCGACGCCCTTTTCGACGCGGGTAGTGAATAGTGGATCGTATTCTTTCGACCCCCGAATTATTACTACCCACGACTTACGAAGATCAGATCGCTACAATGCGCGGCATGCGGACGGCTATCGACAGGATGACGGTGCGCACGCAGCGCGCCTTCGCCATCGCCCGCGGCTCCTCGGACTCTTTCGAGCGCGTGATCTTCTCCCTGGAAGAGGACGGCGAGACGGGCCGCGGCGAGGCCGCCCCGACTGCCTTCTACGGCGCCGCCCCCGCCGAGGTCGCCGAAACCCTGCAACGCGTCGAAGTAAAGGACCCCTGGGACATGGAGGGCACGTTGGCGCGCAACGCGGACCTCCACCCGTCGGCCCTGGCCGCC
>JARDZQ010000009.1 GCA_029240775.1 Rubrobacteraceae bacterium
TGGCCACCACTCGCGCACGGCGCTCCGCGAGGTCATCGCTTCGTAGACGACGGGCAACGGCGCCGGGATGGTCCACTCGGTACGCCAGTCGTAGGTCTTCACCAGGCGGCCGCCGAGCAGCAGCCCGATCCCAAGTCCCAGGGTGCCGGCGATCCCAACCCGTTTCATCAGACGTCCTCCCTAAGCGCTCTTCGCGTGCCGGGCTTGATAGACGAGGTAGGCCGCCTCGCTGAGGACGAAGAGCACCTGCGCCCTGACAGCTGCCGGCAGGAGCTGGCGCTCGATCCCGGCGACGAAGACCCAGTACAGCATGATCACGCCCGCGCCAGGCCCTTGGCGACGACCGTCTCCAGGATGGTGTCGCGCGAACGCTCCGGGTGGCCGACCGCGAAGGAGGGCTCGACGTTGCACGCGTCCACGTAGCTCGCCGGGACGCCCCTCTCCTCGCAGATGGTGGCGAATTCGCGCAGCAGGGTGGTCTTGCCGACGCCTCCGGAGCCGAAGATGTAGAGTACGTTGAAGGGCGGTTCGTCCGCGGAGAGCACTGACCTGAAGAGATTCTTCTCGGCTACCCTTCCGACAAACCTCCGGCGGCGCTCGGCGCTCAGGCGGTGCGACAGCCCAGGCGACATAGGGTTCATCCTCCCAGCCGCAAGATATTAGCGTTGCGCTCGGATTATCCTGCAGGCCGGGGTTTGGATCAACGCTCCCAGCGCTGGGGTAGAATGCGGGAGCGATCACTCCTAGTGAGAGGTGCGAGTTGTCCGAACAACAGCGGATCACCTGGGACCCCGAGGCCGACCGGCGCATAAGGCGCAGCCCCTTCCTGATGCGCCGCTTTATCCGCAAGCGTATAGAGGAGCGGGTGGCCTCCCGCGGGCGCAACCACGTCACCGAGGCCGACGTGGACGAGAGCGCCAGCATGTACCGTCAGTACAGATTTAAGTAGATGTTAGGTTCTGAGGTTCCAGGGCTTCAGGCTCTATGAGCCTGAAGACTTGATCGGCCGCTGCGGCTGTTACGAAACCTCGTTTCACCCAACCGCAGGGGATGAATCAGCACACCTCAAAGCCTCTACAAAAAATATCCGGGCCGGCGAAGCCGCTCTATCAAAGCGAACGGTCACCGACCCGGTCCGCAGGATCTCAATCCCGCAGAGAGTTGTCGAAGCTGTAGTCCATCGGACCCTTCCCTCCTACTAGAGGCTCAACAACTCCACCAACATGGTATCACCTCCCGCGAGCCCCGTGCTACTTCTTTTCCGACTATTTTGTGTCTGACGGGGATACCGGACACCATATCGTGGGGTGAGAGCCCGTTCGGGCGACCCGCTCAGGGGCTCGGGCTGGCGCTCCCTGCCGTGCTCGTGGCGGATGAGGAGGCCGTGCTCGAGCCAGCAGTGGCGGGGGCCTTGTACGCCTCGAACTCGGGGCCCAGTGAGGCGGCGTAGACCTTGCGCAGCGCCCTGTTACCGCCGCCGCTGGCGGTGAGGAAGTTGGGCTGAGCGTAGTCCAGGACGACAAATGGGACGGGTTGGATCTGGACCACGCGGTCCTCGTAGAGCGTGATCTCGGCGAAGATACCGGTCGAGGTCTCCTCCGACCACGACTGGTCGAAGAGGAAGTTGCCCACGCCGTAGAAGATGGGGCTCCCCTCGTAGACCTCGATGCCCTTGGGCCAGTGGGCGTGCCCGCCTACGACGAGGTCCGCCCCCGCCTCGACGGCGGCGTGCGCCCAGTCCACCTGCCAGGGCTCCGGGGTGGCCATGTACTCCTTACCCCAGTGCGGCGAGACGACCACGAGGTCCACCCGGTCGCGCAACCTCTGTACGTCCTCCATCATCACTTCTTCCGTTATGGGGGCGGTGCCGGCGGCTGTCTCGGTGGCCCAGGCCCAGTCGTAGGAGGGGACGCCCTGGTAGGAGAGGACGCCCACCTTCGTCTCGCCGAGGGAGAAAATCATGGGCTCCCGCGCCTCGGCGAGGTCCATCCCCGACCCGGCGTAGGCGATACCCGCGTCGTCGAGGTGCGCCCTCGTCTCGCGCACGCCGGAGAAGCCGGCGTCGAGGATGTGGTTGTTGCCCAACGTGACGCCGTCTATGCCGGCGTCTTCCAGTATGGGGAGCAGGCTGAGCTCGCCAGTGAAGGTCGTATCCTCCGGGTGCCAGACCGCGGCCCTGATCACCGGGTTCTCGAGGTTCGCCAGCGTCAGGTCGGCACTCGTGAGGTAGCCTCGGACGGCGCCCGACCCGCCCGTGCGCTCGGCGGTGAACTGGTGGACGATACCGGTCTCCGAGTAGTCGCTCGGCTCGGGCACCCGGCTCGTGATGGCCGCGTAGCCCCCGTCGAGCGGGAAGTCCAGCCCCATGCCCTGCTGGATGACCATGTAGTTCTGCCCGCGGTCGAGCACTATGTCCCCGCCCACGACCACGCGCCGAAGCTCATCCCGGTCCGGCCCGGTAGCTTCTTGCGGCCTCAGCGCGTAGTCCTTCGGCTCTTCTCCCGCCTCAAGTAGCGACTCGCCTTCGACCGCCAGCGTCCTGACCCTGGGGCTGACCTCGTCCCAGGGCACGAGCCCGAGCGCTCCCGGGTTGCGGCTCACATGGTCCACAACCGCGCCGGCCGAGTCGAAGCCCTCGAAGCCGGAGCCGCCGAGAAGCTCCTCTGCGGAACCCATAGACTCCTGGGGTACGGCCAGCTCCCGGTTCCGCGAGAGCTCCTCCGTGCTGACGCTCTCCCGGGTCGAGGTGAGGTGGGCGATGGGGACGAGGGGTCTTGGAGGCTCGGGCTGGCTGGCGCCCTCTGAGGTGCTTCCGCTGGCCTGGGACCCATCGGCCCCTTTCGCGCGAGCTTCACCGGCTTGCCGGTCCCCGCCCTCTCCTTCCGGGCTCTCGGGCGAGCAAGAGGCGAACAGCAAGGCCAGGGAGACGAGCATCGCCGCTGCCACATAGAGCGTTCTGTTCAAGAGTGCCTCTCCCGGATACCGAGTCCTTCCTGCGCGCCCAACTTTAGCAGGGAGGACCGGAGGAATCTCCCGTCAGCCCGCGAGGAGGGTATACAGGACGTACAGGGCGAAGCAGACGCCCAGCGTCAGGCCGCCTCCTACGACTACGAGGTAGATCCCCGCCTGGGGAACGAACTCGCCGCGCGAGATCCTGCTCCGGTTGCGCGAAAACTGCACCGTCCCGAGTACCAGCGCGACGCACCCGAGGAGGGCGAGGGCAACGCCCAGCAGCCCGGAGGGCCTGTCCGGGTTCCCAGTCCCGGCGCTCACGAAGGAACCGGCGCGCTCGACGACGATCCCGAGCGAGATCAGGCCTACCCCCGTCCTCACCCACGAGAGGAGCGTGCGCTCGTTGGCCAGGTGCTCCCGCACCTCCGTATCGCTCTCCCCGCCGGGCCGTTCGTGGTCATTCGCCACGAAGCCAGTTTACGGCATTGGCGGGGTCTAGAGGCGGCCCGCGGCGATGATGCGCTGGAGAAACCGGCGGGTACGCGGGTTCTCGGGGGAGCTGAAGATCTTCTCCGGAGGCCCCTGCTCCAGGATCCTGCCCTCGTCGAGGAAGCACACGCGGCTTGCGATGTCGCGCGCGAAGCCCATCTCGTGGGTGGCGATGAGCATGGTCATGCCCTCGCCCGCGAGCTCCCTTATGACGCCGAGGACCTCGGCGACGAGCTCGGGGTCGAGCGCGCTCGTCACCTCGTCGAGGAGCATGACGCTCGGCCTCATGGCCAGGGCCCGCACGATCGCCACGCGCTGTTGCTGGCCGCCCGAGAGACGGTCGGGGTACTCGTCTCGCTTGTCGAGGAGCCCGAAGCGCTCGAGCAGCTCGAGGGCCCGTCCTTCCGCTTCCTTGCGGCTCTTCTTCAGCACCTCGCGCGGGGCCAGCGTGATGTTCTGTATGACGGTCATGTGGGGGAAGAGGTTGAACGCCTGGAAGACGATGCCTATCTTCTGGCGTACGCGGTTCACGTTCACGCCGGGGGCGGTGATCTCCTCTCCGTCCACGACGATGCGCCCCGAGTCTACGGGCTCGGTGAGGTTCACGCACTTGAGCAGCGTGGACTTGCCCGAGCCGGAGGCCCCGATCAGGCAGACGACTTCGTGTGGCTCGACGATGAGATCTATGCCCTTTAACACCTCTTCCTCCCCGAAGGACTTGTGGACGCCTTCGAGGACGAGGGCCGGGGCTTCGCCCCTGGCTTCGCCCCCTCTCACGCGACTGCTCCCGCTTGACGGCGGCGCTTGTCGCGGGCGATCAGGCGGTCCGTGAGGCGCGCGAGGGGGATGGTGATCAGGACGAAGAGCAGCGCCGCGACGACGTAGCTCGCGTAGTTGAACTGCGAGGCGCCGTAGATCTGGGCCGCCCGCACAGCTTCGATGGAGCCGAGCACCGAGACGAGCGCCGTGTCTTTCTGCAACCCGATGAAGTCGTTGAGCAGCGGCGGTATGACGCGCCGCACCGCCTGCGGCAGCACGACGAACCTCAACGACTGCCAGCGCGAGAGCCCCAGTGACCTCGCTGCCGCGTTCTGGCTCACGTGTACCGACTCGATGCCAGCGCGGTAGACCTCCGCCACGTAGGCCGAGTAGACCAGCACCAGCGCGATGATGCCGTAGGTAACGTCGGAGAGGTAAGAGACCCCCGCCAGCCCTAGCCCCGGCACTCCGAACCCGATGATGTAGAGGACCAGGATCAGGGGTATCCCCCGAAAGAGGTCGGTGTAAGCGATAGCGACCATCCGAAAAGGGAAGAAGACCGGCCCCGGAATACCGCGCACCACGGCGATTATGAGCGCGAGGATCAGGATGAGGACCTCGGAGATCGTGAAGATGTAGACGTTCAAGAGGAACGCCCCGGCGACAGAGGGCTCGCTCTCGGTCCCGAGGAGCGACTGCTTGAGGTGGAAGGGGTCGAAGAACCGCTCCGCGACGATCTCGCTCCCCGGCGCGAGCACGGCCACCAGGGCGATGACCGCGAAGAAGAGGATCGTGCTAACGCTCGAGACGAGGACCGCCTGCCCGCCGAGCATCTTCGAGCCCCGACCCGGTGACGGTTCGAGCGAGTCTGCGGGGCCGGTGCCCCTGGTCGTCATCCTACTCCTTGAGGGTGGGGACGCTCAGGTACTGTTGCAGGTATTTCTCCTCGAGCTTCTGCAGCGTCCCGTCCTCCTTCATCTCGCCGAGGACCTGGTTGACGCAGCCAACGAGCGGGTTGCCCTGCTCGAAGAGCATCCCGAACTGCTCGTTTCTGGGGTACTGGCCTACCACCTCGGTGTTCTTTATCTCGAAGTCTCGCAGGTACACCGTGGTCACCAGGTCGGTGACGAAGGCGTCGATCTGGCCACTCTCGAGGGCGCTCTTGGCGTCGTTGGTGGTGTCGTAGACCTTGGGCTCGGCGTCCGGCTGGATCGTCTCGTTTATGAAGTCGAGGCTCGTAGTCCCCACCTGCGCGCCGAGCTGCACGTCCTTGAGGTCGGAGAGGCTCTGGGCATCGGCGGCCGGGGAGTCCTTGAGGGCCAGCACGCCCTGGGCGTTATCGAAGTAGCCCTCCGAGAAGTCCACCGCCCGCTCGCGCTGAGGGGTTATGGTGATCTGGTTTATGTCGAAGTCGTAGTCCTTGGCGCCCGGAGCATATGACTTGTTGAAAGGTTCGACGACCCACTCTATGGGCAGGTCCATCCGCTCTGCGACCTCGTTGGCCACCTCGCCCTCGAAGCCCGAGTAGTTCTCCGGCCCGCCCTCGAACCACGGTGGGTAAGCCGGCCTGTCAGTGGCAACCGTCAGAACGCCTTCCTTGTAGAGCGGTGGGTTCTGGATGTCGCACGACCGCTCGGAACCTCCTTGCTCCGATCCCCCCGAACCTTGCTGCGCGCCGCACCCGGTCAGCAGCAGGCTCCCGACCAGTAAACACATCAAAACAGTTCGCTTCATGACGCCCCTAACCTGGTTCCCCGCCCGTGGAGAGAATTCCCGCACGTGGGTTCGGAACTTCAAATACGGCTCCAAGTATAGGGAGAGCCAAAAAGGGATGCAATTCGCGCGGAGCAGTCTGCGGGACCATCATGGGGTGCGGGAACCCTCAGGTTTCCGGCGTTGTAACAGGGCAGGAAAGCGTTCAAGCGGGAGGGCCGTCGCCTCGGAGGACGCGAAGCTCGCCGAGCGGGCGAAGAACGGGGACACGGTCGCGTACGAGGAGCTCGTGCGCGGCCACCAGGCGGTCGCGTTCCGGACCGCCTACCTGATTGTGGGCGACGCTTCGGAGGCGGAGGACGCCGCCCAGGAGGCCTTCGTCAAGGCTTACCGCGCCCTGGGGAGCTTCCGGTCCGGCGCCCCCTTCAGGCCCTGGCTGCTCGCGGTGGTCACCAACGAGGCCAGGAACCGTCGCAAGGCGGCGGGGCGGCGCTTCGGCCTCGCCCTGCGGGCGGCGAGGGAGGACTCGCCGGGGGAAGGTGCGTCCCCAGAGGCGGCGGCTGTGGCAGCGGAGCGTCGGGCCGAGTTGCTCGCGGCTCTGGGCTCCTTACGCGAGGAGGACCGAATAGTGATCGGCTACCGCTACTTCCTGCAGCTCTCCGAGGCGGAGACGGCAGCGGCTTTGGGCTGCGCGCGGGGCACCGTCAAGTCGCGGCTCTCGCGAGCGCTGGCCAGGCTGCGCAAGAAGATGGTGGAGGACGAAAATGCGACCGGATAGGGACCTCGAAAGAGAACTGAGGGAGCTCGGGCCACGCATCGAGTACCCGCCGACCCCCGACCTGGCGCGGGCGGTCCGCAGGTGCCTCGAAGAGGACGCAGGGCCGGCGCCTCGCCGGGGCTGGTTCGAGCTTCCGGTGGTCAGATGGGCGGCCGTCGCCGCGGTCGTCCTGATCGCCGCCTTACCGGCCTTCTCCCCGGCGCTGCGCGACACGGTCGGCGGGTGGCTAGCGGGGGGACAGGGAGCGGGGCAGGATGCGGGCGGAGCCGGAGAAGCCGCTCCCGCGGGTCAGGGGGAGGAAGCGCTCTCCGCGGACGGCTCTGAAGAGGTGACGTTGATAGAGGACGGGGCCGAATCCCGCGCCGGCGTACCCCGGTCCGGCGGAGGACCTGATATGCCAGCCTTCGGGGGGAGAGCACGATCCCCTGGGGAAAACCCGGGGTACGGAGAGAGGATCCCGCTGCGCGAGGCGCGGACCAGGTTGGCGGGCAGAGAGGTGCTCTTGCCCGGTCTCGGCGAGCCGGACGAGGTGTACGCAAACGGGTCGTCCCGCAGTGGCGTCGTGCTCGTGTACCGGGCTGGCCCCGGGCTGCCGGCCCTCGGCGATACGGGGGTAGGGCTCGTGCTCACCGAGGTGCCCGGGAGCGTCGGGTCGGCGTACTTCCGGGGAGAGACCCCGGACGTCGCGGTGGTCGAGGAAGTGGGCGTGGGGAGCGGGCGAGGCTACTGGGTGCCGGCGGGCCGCCGTCCATCTTCGCTGACGGACCGTGGGGGCGACCTGTCCGGAAACGTGTTGCTCTGGGAACGGGGAGGACTCGCGCTGCGGCTCGCGGCAGATCGGCCGCAGCGGGAGGTGGTCCGGATCGCCGAGTCCGTGCGCTGAGGGAGACCGCCGGGAACCGATCCGTGCCCGGCGCTGTATACGCGAACAGGTAGCTCCATCGGACGGACCGCGAGCGCGCTGCCCGAGGTCCACGACAGGAAGGCGGATCTATGCCCGAGACGGTGGTCGTAATGGCGGAGGGACTGGCGTGAGAGCGATACGGAAGGGCCTGCTCGTCGTACTCTGCGCGCTCGCTCTCCCGGCGTGCGGGGGCGGTGGGGGAGAGATATCTGATCAGGGCGATCCCGAAGGCCAAGTGGCGCTCATGGAAGAAGGGAACGGGGCCCGCGCTGGCGTGCCCCAGTCTGGCGGGGGGGAGCTCGCGGTCGCCGGGGCCAGCATCTCCGACGATCTGTCTTCGCCGGGAGACTTCGACCGCAAGATCGTCAAGACCGCCGAGCTCGGCATCCGCGCGGAGCACGTACGCGACGCCGCCGCGAGCGCCCAGCGGATCGCCGCGGACTTCGGCGGCAGCGTCCTCAGCTTGCAGATAGAGAGCGACGGCCCCGTCTCCGCCGACCTCGTGCTTCTGGTCCCCTCCCCGGAGTTCGAGACGGCGCTAGGCGAACTGCGAGGGTTGGGCAAGAAGGTAACTACCGACACCGTCACGGGCCAGGACGTGACCGAGGAGTTCGTGGACCTGGAGTCGCGCGAGCGCAACTTGCTGGCGGCGGAACAGAGTTTGCTCGAGCTCTACGAGAGGGCCGAGAGCGTCAACGCGGCACTCGCCATCGAGCGCGAACTGACCATCATCCGTGGCGAGATCGAGCAGGTTCAGGGCAGGATGCAGTACCTCGAAGACAACACGGCCTCGTCTCGCATCTCCCTCAGCATCGAGCCCCTGTCGCGTCCCGCGCCCCCACCTCCCGCGTGGAGCCCCGCCCGCGTCGTGGCACAATCCTGGGAGGCCTCGCTGGCCGTCTTGCAGGCGCTGGCGACCGCTGTCCTCTCGGTCCTCGTCTTCGGCTGGTGGCTCGCGCCCGTGCTGATTCTCGGGTTCGTGTTGTGGAGGCGGCACACCCGACGCCCCGCCGCGCCGGGCTCCTCAGAGGCAGGCTAGCGGCGCCCGAGAGAGATCCTACGCCAGGTCGTAATCGAGGGCGAAGGAGTGTCCCCCGTCCGGCTCGTTTATGATCCGGGCCTCCCCGCGCAACCCCCGCAGCTCACCGGTCGCGGACCCAGGCACCACGGACCACGAGGCTGATGGCTCACCACCCGAGCTGGCGGTGTGGTGGAGGACGAAGCTCCCGGAGCGGCCGTGGACGCAGCCGACG
Organism: Rubrobacteraceae bacterium; assembly: GCA_029240775.1. Classification (GTDB taxonomy): domain Bacteria; phylum Actinomycetota; class Rubrobacteria; order Rubrobacterales; family Rubrobacteraceae; genus JALYGY01. The sequence continues at coordinate 8,849 of JARDZQ010000009.1, forward strand.
ACGCGCTCGAAGCCGACGTAGGCGGCCGAGCCTTCTTCGGCTGCGTAGGCCATGAGCAGCTCGGCTGTGCTCTCGCCCTCGACGTCGCCGCGGAAGGTCTTGGTCAGGCGCGTGCGGGTCAGCTTCGCCCCCTCCCGCTCGTCGTAAGGCTCCTCTTCCCAGCTCTCGATCTCGAAAGTCCCCGCCGCGTGGGTGCTCATGACTTGCCTCCTCTCAGCGATCTCGCGTCATCGTGTCCCAAATCTACGCGGTGAACCGCCTGTTCCCAACTGGAACATGCAGCGTGCCAGAGGAACTCCCGCAGAGCTTTGCGCGGTGCTACCCTGACCTAGCTCGGGTTAGCAGGCGTGAAGAGGAGGCACGATGGAACGAGAAGTCCGCTCTCCGAGGATCACCAACCTCGCTTGGGGACGTCTGGAGGTCGAGGGCGGCATCTTCAAGGACGCCAAGCTCTTCCCAGGGGGCGCGAGGGCGTGGGACTGGAACGAGACGGGCACCCGTCACGAGCCAGGCATCCAGCCCGGCGATGTCGAGGAGTTGCTGGAACGCGGGACAACCGCGGTTGTGCTCTCAAAGGGCTTCTACGGGAGGCTCGGCGTCACTCCGGAGGCGCTGCAGATGCTCGAAGACAGGGGCGTCGCCGCGCACGTCCGGCAGACGGAAGAGGCGATAGCGCTCTACAACGAACTCAGGGAGACCCAGAAGGTCGGCGCGCTCATCCACTCGACCTGCTAGTAGGGAGCCGCTCCGGTCTCTGGGTTAGACTGGTGCGCGGAGATGCGGAACACGTGAAGATCCCTTCTGGAGGCATCATGACCGAGACCGTACTGGGCGACAGGCTCTTCGTCGGCGGCGAGTGGGTCGAGTCCTCGGCCACCGGCAAGACCTTCGACGTCGTGAACCCGGCGAACGGGGAGGTGCTCGCCACGCTGCCCGATGGCGGTGAGGCGGAGATGCGGCGGGCCGTAGACGCTGCTGCGGAGGCGCAGCGTGAATGGGGAGAGACTACCGCCCAGTACCGCGCCGGCATCCTGCGCGAGACCGCGCGGCTCATGCACGAGAGGCAGGAGCACCTGGCAAGGGTCATGACCCTCGAGCAGGGCAAGCCGCTCGCGGAGAGCCGCGGCGAGATAGTCTACGCCGCATCGTTCGTCGAGTGGTTCGCCGAGGAGGGCAAGAGAATCTACGGGGAGATAATCCCGGCGAGTCTCCCGGAGAAGCGCATCCTGGTCATAAAGCGGCCTGTAGGCGTGACCGCCGCCATCACGCCGTGGAACTTCCCTGCGGCCATGATCACGCGCAAGCTCGCCCCCGCTCTGGCCGCCGGCTGCACGATGGTCATGAAACCTTCCGAGCTGACGCCTTTGTCTGCTCTCGAGCTTGCGAAGATATTCGAGCAAGCCGGGTTGCCAGGAGGCGTCCTCTCGGTCGTCTGCGGGCTGGATCCCGCCGCCATTACGTCGGCGATCATGCAAGACAGACGGGTCCGCAAGCTCTCCTTTACCGGCTCGACGGTGGTGGGCAAGCTCCTGATGAAGCGGTCCGCCGACACGATGAAGCGCCTTAGTCTCGAGCTCGGCGGCCACGCCCCGTTTATCGTCTTCGAGGACGCCGACGTAGAGGCCGCCGTCGAAGGCGCGATCGTCTCGAAGATGCGCAACATGGGTCAGACCTGTGTCTGCGCGAACCGCATCTTCGTCCAGCGGAACGTCATGGACGAGTTCTCGAAGGGGCTAGCCGAGAGGATGTCAGCGATGAAGGTCGGCGACGGGCTGGAGGAAGGCGTCGAGGTCGGACCGCTCATCGAGAGAGCGGCCATAGAGAAGGTCGAGCGCCACGTCGCCGACGCGAAAGCGAAGGGCGCGAAGGTGCTCCTTGGCGGCGAGCGGGTACACCCCAACGGGGTGAACGGCGGAGTCGCCAGCGGCAACTTCTTCGCCCCGACCGTGCTCGTGGATGCCGACGACTCCATGCTCGTGGCGAAGGAGGAGACGTTCGGGCCCGTGGCCGCTCTCATGCCCTTCGACACCGAGGAGGAGGTCATCGAGAGGGCCAACGACACCGTCTACGGCCTCGCTGCCTACTACTACACGCGCGACGTCGGGCGCGTGATGAGGCTCGCGGAGCGTCTCGAGTACGGCATCATAGGCGCCAACGACGGGCTGCCCTCCACGGCCCAGGCGCCGTTCGGGGGGCTCAAGGAGAGCGGCTTCGGGCGCGAGGGCGGCCACCACGGAATAGAAGAGTACCTCGACGTCAAGTACGTCTCTGTGGGCGGCATCTCCGGTTAGGGGAAGCGTCCCGGTTCCACGCCGGGGTTGCGCCGGGAGCGTTTGGGGAACTATTGGGAGAGGCGGAGCCCTTTGGTTAGCGGAGGAGGATCAGAGATGAGCGAGCAGAGCCAGCCACAGACCGGGAGCCCGCTCGTTAGCGAGCGCGGCAGGACTATCATCAGCGACTCGGTCGTCGCCCAGATAGCGGGCATGGCGGCGCAGGAGGTGGACGGCACCCACATGGGCGGCAGCGCCTCCAGGGCCGCTGGCGGGATCATCGGTTCCATAACCGGCTCGGAGGGCCAGACGCGCGGCGTCTCCGTCGAGGTCGGTACGACGGAGGTCGCCATAGACCTCACGATGGGCGTCGAGTACGGCAGGAACATCCTGGAGGTCGTCGAGGAGGTGCGGCGCCGCATCTCCGAGCGCATCCAGAGCCTGACCGGCCTGCGCGTCACTGAGCTCAACGCGACCATAAGCGACATCGTGTTTCTGGAGGACGGGGGGCGCCGCCGCTCCCTGAACGGAGGTTCGACTAGTACCTCGCAGCTATCCGAGCCGCGGACCATGCCGAGCCGCGAGCTCAGGCCCGGCGCGAGCGAGCGCGAGACCACGGAGGTGAGCCCGCGCAGCCGGACGCACGCCGAGGGTGCGAGCGGGCCGTTGTCCGAAGAGGAGGTCCGCGTCGAGGGCGGGCCGCTCCAGGAGGATGAGACCGCCGAGCTCAGGCCGGAGGACGTCTCCGAGACACGCACCCCTTCCGAGGAGACGACGAGGCGCACAGAGCGTCCCGAGGAGGAGTAGGGAAGACCGGACGTCCCTTGGCCTCGGACCTCCTGAAATCGGGCCTCGAGCTCGTCTTGTGCGGGTATAATCCCTCGCTCGCTTCGGGTCGCAGCGGCCATCACTACGCTCACCCCGGCAACCGCTTCTGGCGCGTCCTCTTCGCCGCCGGCATCACCGGCAGGCTCTACATGCCCGAGGAGGACGCGCGGCTTCTCGAGGAAAACCGTTACGGCTTCGGCCAGGGCGTCTATAGCTCGCGCCGTGGTCATCGTGGCCACGCGCAAGGGCGGCCAGGCGGTCGGCCAGGGCCGCGATCAGCTCCGCCACTTACGCCACCAAGGCTGGGGTGGCGCTTGTGCTTGATACTGCTCTCTGGCCAGCCAGATACCCAAGCCTATATCTAGTATCCCTGCGAGGCGTAGGTAGCGAGGGTTGTCTGCGAACCACCGGCTAAGTCTACTCATGCTTTCTGGGGCAAGCAGAACCGCTCCCCCGACCACGATGATGTATACCGTGAGGAACCGGATAAAGCGCATAAGTCGTTGGCTCGGCATAGCATGAACCTCCTGGCCCACTAGCTTGATCTCGCTAGATCTTACCCCGCAAAGCCTCCAAGTGACGAACCTCTCGGCAAGCACCATCTCGGAGTGCCGAGAGGCAAGGGTGGGGTGAGCTGCGGGTCGCTAAAGGAGACGGCCGTGGTATTGTTGATCACCCGCATACGGCTGTTAGCGGCTGTGCGACTCCATAGGAACACTCCTCCGGGAACCGACCCTCAGCCGCCCCCTTTTCATTAGAGGGGGCGTTCTACCAGTAGCGTGAGTAACGCTGCGCCTTCCGTTTGCAGAGTAAAGGTGTGCGAGAGTACCTTCCAGTCGTTGAGGTACTCCTGATCGACGTAAGCGCCCAGGTCCAAGTCGATGTGCTCTCCCTTACCCAATGCCGCATCCAAGAGCATGATATCCCGGAGTGTCTCTTTTGGTATGGTCCGTATCAGCAACCTTCGTTCTACCGCTCCGGCTCTCCCGGTGCCTCCGCTCATGTCCTCCGGTTGCATAAAGCCCCACCACCTTTACTACACGATCCGTCCGCTGACCCGCCTATGCGGGGATGACCGACTCTGCCTCGTACTTGCAGGAGCACCTTCATCCACCGACCACCCTACGCCACCAGGCCGGCGGGCTCATCTTAGCTCCTCCTCCGAACGGTTAGCCCTCTCACACTCCTCAGTGGCCTTATCTCGCGTTACCGGATTCTTACCGGGATGTTGCACCTCTGTAACCCACGGGCGATCTGCCAGGTGTAGCCTCTGTTTAGGCGAGTGCAATCGATAAGTTGGGAGCGATCTCATGGTAGTGCAGAAGCCCCGTAACAACAAGAAAAAGGGCTTTGAGGGTGGCCAGTACGCCCGTAGCGAGGAGGAGCTTTACAAGAAGGCCATCGGGCTCCTCGACAAGTGCAAGATCGGAACCCGACCTTAGAGCGCCGTAAGAAAGGAGCGCGACGGTGGGCGCGAAGCGGAAGCTGCGTAAGCAGTTAGTGGAACGGCTTAACACTTTCGACACAGGCATCACAGAAGAAGACCGCAGGACCGAGCAGCAAGCCGCAATCGAAAGGACTATAGAAACCGAGCAAGCGCTCAAGTGGGGACGCCTCCAGTAGACGTCCATGTGGGGCATGTTCAGGGGCACGTTCGGTCGGTGGACTTACCCCCATCAAGAAATGGGTTCCTCTGAGCCGGGACGGGGCCTCCGGTACTCGTCGGGTAGGACTCTCCAGGCCTTCGGTGGCCTCTTTGGGTAATTCTCGCGGCTCTGGCGGGGCTCACACGCGGACTTCGAATCTGATCTCACCATCGGGACTCAGGCGGGTGCGGAAGGCTAGTGGGTTGTTTGTAAACTCTAGGGTAGACCAACCTCTGCTCCCGACCCACGCGCAGGGCCGACGAGTTGACGCGGGAAGAGATAAAGGCCGGGGCGCAGAAACTACGCGCCAAGCTTGAGCGCCTGCGTCCTCGCGTACACCGGTATCGGCGTCTACAGATGGTCCAGGGCGACCTCGAAGGTCGGGTGGGGCGTGCAGGAGAGCCTCGTCGTCCCTGGCGCCACTGACGTCGTCGTGCCGTCCCCATCTCGCTGGCACTGGTCATCTTTATCGTGCTGGTCCTCATGCTGCCGCCGGCCATACGCCTGTTGCGCGCCCGTCAGGCCGCCCGGCATCGCGGCGTCGTGCAAAACAAACCCGGAGGGCAAAGGTAGGGACGAGTGCTACCGTACCTCCACACCCTTCCCGACGGAAGGATGAAGGCCCAATCACGTTCGCTCGTTTTGCGCAAAGAAGCCGGGGCCTCTACGCCCCGGCCTCCGGTAAGGTCCCGCGTCAGGTAGTTCTACCCGCGACCAGACGGTAGATCAGCAGAAGGATGATCGCCCCCACGGTCGCAACCAGGATGGACCATATGTTGAACCCCGACATCCCGGCCCCGCCGAACAGGCTAAAGACGAACCCGCCCACGAAAGCACCCGCGATCCCTATGAGGATCGTTACGATGATGCCGCCCGGGTCGTCTCCCGGCAGGATGAGCTTTGCCAACGCTCCGGCGATCAGCCCGACCACTATCCACGCTATTATTCCCATCGTACGTCCTCTCTGGAGGGTCCGCTTACGCCAAGACGTGTACCCATTTCATAATCCGCTCGAAACCTGTCGATCCGAACTTGAGGGGGCGGAACAGGGAGGTTGGCCAGCCTGGCTGACCCCGTGGGTAAAGACCCGCTAGACGCCGAACGCCCGGCCGTCAACAACCCTCTGAACCAGCGAAGAATACCTGCGCTTGCGGGCGCGCCCGCGATCGCGACCTAGAAACCACCTCTGCCTAGGTCTCAGACAGTCTCTTTACGCTGTCCGGTGAACAAGACTTCAAGGATGCGATAAGCTGCGCCAAGCCCAAGCGTCATCCTACCTTCACACAGATGGATGTCGAACAAGGAAAGGGAAGGCGGCTTGTTGGCACAACTACCCACAGCGGTGTTGGGTATCCTGATCATCGTGCTGGCCGTGTCACTCGCGGTAGCGGGTACAGCCCTGGTACACAATCGGGTACCAGTTAAGCTACGCGAATCGCACACCGTCCCCCTCGGCTTGATCAACGGGGGACTTAACGGTATGTTCGGCATCATAGTCGGACTTACGGCTTTTCTCGTGTTGGGCGAGTACAGTGACGCCCAGCAGGCGCTGCAAAGCGAAGCCGGAGACGTAGAGGAGATTTACAGGCTTGCCGAACCGCTTCCTGAACCGAAGCGAGAACAAATCCAAGGGTTAGCCGCCTCTTATGCTCGCGTAGTGGTAGACGAGGAATGGGCTCTCATGAGAGAAGACATGACGAGTCCACGCGCCGCCGCTCTCAGCGAGGAGCTTCGCAGAAGCATCCAGGAGGGGTACAGGACTAGCACGGGTGCCGAACAAGACTTTCTTGGGGAGGAACTCGATGTGATGGACGAGCTTGACGAAGCCAGGGAGGCTCGCCTGCTCGCCGTGCACCAGCGCTTGCCTGCTATCCTCTGGATCGCTCTGGCAGTCCTAGCGATAGCCACAATAGGATTCTCTTCCCTCGTCGGCATGGAGAATCGCCGCCTACACCTGCTGACCGTTGGTGTCTTAGCTACGGGCATCACCTTAGTCTTGTTCACGATCGCCATCCTCGATCGCCCCTTCAGCACGGATTTTCGGGTGCAGCCGCAACCGTTCGAATTGCTGTTGCACGAGATCGAAGGAAACCGCGGGCGATAGTTCCTCGCAAAGACTCGGCTATCTCCGAGGTGCTCCGCGAATCTCTGCAAACTCGTATCCCGCGGATTTCGTAGTATTCCATACTGCTCAGCAATCAGCGCATAGGCTAGAGGCCTCCTCGTCTAGCTCAGTGCGAGCTGCGTGTCAGAAGTTCCTTCGGCCAGCAGGGCGTGGAACCTTAGCTCGGCCGGCCAGCTACTTGGCGCTCTGGCGATCCTGGGCACCGCCAGTGGGGCGATCTCCAGCTTTATCGTCAAGCTGCAGTACAGGGACGAGAACGTGCCGCCGAGCACCGCCCGAAGCTCAAGGAGAAGAGCGTCGGGGCAGTGATCGTGCTCGGCCTGGCCTGTACGGCGCTGACCTTCATGCTCTACTACCAGCTCATCGCCGAGGTGGGGGAGGAGGAGCGTCTCTGGGTAACTACCTCACACCCATCGTCGCGCTCTTCTACGGGGTGATCCTTCTGGGAGAGCCGCTCACGCGCGCGGGGATCCTGGGTCTTGCCCTTATTACAAGGTACCGGCAGCGAGATAATACTCGCCTGGCCGGACTTTCAAGCGTACTGAAGCGCCCTACGGAGGGGAAGATATCGCTGCCCCCTCCGTTCTCTGCAAATCTGCACGCTCCCTCCACTCTATTGACTATCTTCGCGGCCAAAAGTAGTCTGCGGAGTATGACCCGTTAACGTCGGGGAGGCGTTGGTTTCGGGGCGAAAGGAGGACGCGTGTACCAGTTGATCCTGCGCGGGACGCGGCTCGGGGATGAGGTCCTGGACATCGGCGTCCAGGACGGCACGATAGCCAGGATCTCCGCGGGAATCGAGGAAGGTGCCGGGCGCGAGATCGAAGCTCAGGGACGGCTCGTCTCGCCGCCCTTCATCGAGTCGCACGTACACCTGGACACGACGCTAACCGCCGGGGAGCCGCGGTGGAACGAGTCGGGGACGCTCTTCGAGGGGATCCGGATCTGGTCCGAGCGCAAGAAGCGCCTCACCCGTGAGGACGTAATTGCGCGCGCTACGCAGCTCCTGCGCTGGCAGGCGGCCCAGGGCGTGCTGCACGTGCGCACCCACGCGGACGTCACGGACCCCGAGTTCACGGGTCTGAAAGCCCTGCTCGAGGTCAAAGAGAAGGTGCGCGGCTGGGCGGACGTCCAGATCGTCGCCTTCCCGCAAGAGGGCATGCTCTCCTTCCCGAAGGGCGTCGAGCTCATGGAGGAGGCCTTGAAGCTCGGCGCTGACGTGGTCGGGGGGATACCCCACTACGAGCACACCCGGGAGCTGGGGGTGGAGTCCGTGAAGGAGAGCTTCCGCCTCGCCGAGAAGCACGACAGACCCATAGACATCCACTGCGACGAGACCGACGACCCGGAGTCGAGGTTCCTCGAGGTCATGGCAGCCGAGGCCATCCGGACCGGGATGGGAGAGCGCGTCACGGCGAGCCACACCACCGCCTTCGGCTCCTACGACAACGCGTACGCTTTCAAGCTCATGGGGTTCCTGGTGAAGAGCGGCATCAACTTCGTGGCGAACCCCCTCATCAACATAACCCTGCAGGGCCGCTACGACACCTACCCGAAGCGGCGCGGGATCACGCGCGTCAAGGAGCTCTGGCAGAACGGCCTCAACGTCTCTTTGGGCTACGACGACATCATGGACCCGTGGTACCCGCTGGGCACCGGAGGGATGCTGCAGCCCGCGCACATGGCCGTCCACGCGTGCCACATGACGAGCCGCAAGGAGGTCACCGCCTGCTTCGACATGGTCACCGAGAACGCCGCCCGGACGCTGGGACTAAAAGCCTATGGCGTCGCCGAGGGGAATCCTGCCAACCTGGTGCTGGTAGATGCGCCCGACAGGTGGGACGCTATCCGGCGCCTCGCCGCGACGACCCTGGTCACAAAAGACGGAGAGGTCATCTCGGAGACCAGCCCGGCCCAGACCCGGCTCATGGGCGAGATCGTGGATTTCCGGAGGGGAGAGGAGTAGCGGTGGACAGACAACCCGGCGTCGAGGAGCGAGGCGAGCAGGCGGAGCTCGAAGAAGCCATACACATCGAGAAGCACAACAGCATCGCGCC
>JARDZQ010000270.1 GCA_029240775.1 Rubrobacteraceae bacterium
CCGCCGACGCCGCCATAGTCGTCGGCGTCGGGCTACTGCTCCTCTCGGCCCTCCGTCCCGAAAGGGCAGGCCAGCGACCAGCCGTCGGTGACAGGCAGCGAACTGAAGGCTGACTCTTACCTTTCGGCTTCGCCGGAGACTCTCGGGGAAGCCTCGGGCTGTTGGTCCTCCGCCTTCTCGCGCAACTGGCGCAGTATGCCACCAGCGAGGAGGATGTCGCGCTCCCGTTGCGAATACTCGGCAAGGAGCGTTACTTCCTCGTCTCCCTTCCTTAGCGAGACTACCTCGTCACCGTTCTCCAGGCGGTCTCTGATCTCCGGCAGCTCCCAAGTCTGCCCCTGTTCGAATCTGTCGTAGTCCGACTCATCTTCGAAACGCAAGGGGAGGATGCCTTGGGAGATCAGGTTCCGGCGGTGGATGCGGGCGAAGCTCTTCGCGATGACGGCCCTGATACCGAGGTGCAAAGGCGCCAGAGCCGCGTGCTCGCGACTCGACCCCTGCCCGTAGTTGTGCCCGCCCACGATTAGGCCAGGCGCCGACTCCTTGGCCTTCCCATGATACTCCGGGTCGAAGCGGCGGAAGGTGAACTTGGCGATCTCGGGTACGTTCGAGCGGAACGACATTACCTCGACCCCGTCCGGCGCGAGGTCGCCCGTCGAGATGTCGTCCTCGACCACGATGGTGACCGTGCACTTCAGGGACTCGGGGAGTTCGGGGGCTTCTGGCGGCGGCTTTATGTTGGGGCCGCGTACGATCTCGATGCCCGATGCCTCCTCGGGCGGCGCGGGAGCCAGGATCTGGCGGTCGTCCACCGCAGGGTTCGCGGGAGCCTCGGGGAGATCCGGGTAGTCCCCGAGCTCACGGGGGTCCATGATAGCGCCCCGCAGAGCGGTCGCGACCGCCGTGGTGGGACTCGTCAGGTACACCTGGTCTGTCATGGTCCCCGAGCGTCCGGGGAAGTTACGGTTGAAGGTCCTGACGCTAACCGAATCGGAAGGCGGCGCCTGTCCCATCCCGACGCAAGGGCCGCACACAGGCTCGAGCATCCGAGCACCAGCCCGCACCAGGTCGGAGTAGACGCCGGTAGCGGCGATGGAGTCGAGGATCTGACGACTCCCCGGCGTCACGGTCATGACGAGACCTGGATAGACCGTCTCGTCTCGCAAGACCGCAGCAGCGACGGCCAGGTCCTCGAAGCCGGAGTTGACCGAGCTGCCGATGCAGACCTGCGCGGCCTTGGTGCCAGCCACCTCGCTCACGGGGACGACGTTGCCAGGCGAGTGTGGCTTTGCGATCAGGGGTTCCAACTTGTCCAGCTCGATGTGCTCGCGCTCGTCGTAGTCGGCGCCCTCGTCGGCGGAGAGCTCCACGAAGTCCTCCTCGCGCTGCTGCATCTTCAGCCACTCCCTCGTCCTCTCGTCCGAGGGGAAGACGCCCGTGGTGGCACCGAGCTCGGCGATCATGTTGCAGATCGTGGTCCTTCCCGTTACGTCTATGTTCGCGACGCCAGGGCCGTAAAACTCGAAGATGCGCCCGAGGCCTCCCCTGACGCCGCGACGCCTCAAGAGCTCGAGGATCACATCCTTCGGCGTCACCCACTCCGAGAGAGCCCCTGTAAGCTCGACGCCTACGACCTTGGGAGCGGGGGTCTGGAATGGTTGTCCGGCCATCACGAGGGCCACGTCGAGACCACCGGCCCCGATCGCTATGGATCCTAGAGCGCCGGAGGACGTAGTGTGAGAATCAGCCCCGACGAGCGTCGCGCCGGGCCTGGCGAAGCGCTCGACGTGCAGGTAGTGGCAGATCCCGTTTCCGGGGCGGGAGTAGTGAATGCCATATTTGGCGGCGAAGGCCTGCAGGAAGCGGTGGTCGTCTGGGTTCTTGAAGTCGAGTTGGATGACGTTGTGGTCAACGTACTGGACCGCGAGATCCACCTGGACGCGGTCGACGCCCATCCTCTCGAACTGCAGGCAGGCCATCGTGCCTGTGGCGTCCTGGAGCAGTGTCTGATCTATCCTCAGCCCTACTTCCTCGCCGGGATCTAGCGACCCTTCGACCATGTGGTCCTCGAGGATCTTGGTGACCAGATTCTTCGCCATAGTCCATCACCCCCGACTTACGTTCCCAAACTCGTCTACTCATTCTACATTCTCGTCTTCCGTGGTTTGCCCGCGGACGAGTCGATGTATTCGTAGCGGGGCTGCGCTGGCTCGATCCTGGGACAGCGTCCCAGTAGATCCGGCGTGGTGCCGAACTCCGGAAAAGGACGTCAGCGATGCCCTCCGCTATTGGTGGCGCACGATAGGGGACGTTACTTTGAGGGTCTTCCGATCCAGGGGTGTGCCGCACCCTGAACAGTGCGTAACTTGCTCGGTGAAAGTCTCGCTAGTGTTGTCGTCGTCGAAGAACACCCACTTGTACTCCCGACCTACCCACCAGAACTCCCCCCAGAGATCTGCCCCTCGCGCGCACGGACACACCAAACTAGCCATCGGTCCTCCTCCTTCGCAAACATGTGCCTCGATAGTAACTTACACAACAAAACCTGTCCCCGCCTTTGGCGCCCATAGCGGCAAAAATGGTCCGAAGTATGTAGCGGGATCGCACCTCAAGGACGGGCCATCCCTATGAGTTCACGATCCTACCCTACTCGAGGTGGCTCAGGACGAAGGAGAGGAGGAAGCCTGCCGTGGTGGCGAGCCCGACGACCGAACCGCCCTCCTCGTATGCCTCCGGCATCATGGTGCTTGCGAGCATCGTCAGGATGGCTCCGGCGGCGAAGGCCTGAATCGTGGCGACTACATCCTCCGAGGCGCTGGCGAGGAAGAAGTAGCCTAGCAACGCGGCCAATGCGGAAGCTACCGTTACTCCGCTCCAGAGCCCGAGGATATAGGCCACAGGCCGCCCGGCCTGTTTCATCCCCGAGGCTGAAGATAGTCCTTCCGGGACGTTCGAGAGGAAAACGGCCGCGACGAGGGCGGCGCTGATATTGCCCCCTTCGAGGAGGCTGATCCCTATAGCCGCCGACTCCGGGATGCCGTCCATGAGCGCGCCTATTGCGATGGCGCTCGCCGAGTCACCCTGTTTATCTCCAGGGTTCTTGCGGCGTGCCCCTCCCCTCCTGTTCACAGCCACGTCGGCGAAGAAGAAGGCCACGGCCCCCAGCAAGAGCCCCAGGGCTGACGCGTCGAAGCCTCCTCTCTGGTAGGCCTCGTCCATGAGCTCGAAGGCGACAGAGGAGATCAAGACCCCAGCCCCGAGCGCCATGATGGTCGCGATAGTGCGCCTCGAAGCGCCAGCGTAGATACCCACGAGCGCCCCTACAAGGAGCGCTGCTCCCCCGACGAATCCCCAGAACCCCGCAGCCAGCGCTCCCACGTTGCCCCTTCGGCAGCCTCGCTATTCTCGCACGAGCCGCTGGTAGACCGCACGATACTTGCGGATGGCCTGCCGCAACTCTTCGGTGGACTCCTCGTTCGAGTCCTCCTCCGCGCGCCCTGCTGAACGGGCCACGACGTCGGCCCGGATGCGCCGTGCCTCCCTGTAGTCGTCGGCGACCTCAGGGTGCATGGCGGCCAGGCCCTGCTCGGTCTCCTCGTCGGATTGGCCCGCGTCGGAGACGAAGTTGCGCTCGTTCAGGATGTCGGAGACGGTCCGGTCCGCCATCTCTATGGACCTCTCCGGATTGTCTACGAAGACCCTCTCGACCTCTCCCCACTGCTCCTCATAGCGACCGCGACTCTCTTCGGAGAGCGGCTCGACCCGCCGCTCTACGCGACCGCGACGCTCCCTCAATTCCCTCTCGGCCTCCTCCTCGGAGCCTATCTCCTGCGCCGTCCGCTCGTACTCGGAGCCGAACTCCGCCCTGCTCCGCTCCCGCTGCTCCTCGCTCCTCTGAGCAGCCCTCCGCCGCGAAGCAAAGTACAGCACAAGTAACAAGACTACGACGACAACCACCACTATGATCACGATCAAGGCCGTAGTGCCCACGTCTCCTCCTCCCGCTGGTTTCTCTGTCTAGCATTATCCCCC
>JARDZQ010000271.1 GCA_029240775.1 Rubrobacteraceae bacterium
TACGGCGGAGCCCGTGCCCGCACCGACATCCTCTACGGCGGAGCCCGTGCCCGCACCGACGTCTTCGACTGCCGAGCCCGCGCCAGAGCCTACGTCCTCCACAGCAGAGCCGGCACCAGAACCGATGTCTTCGACCGCGGAGTTGAGCCCTTCTCCTACCAAATCTCCTGTGCCCGAGCCTATGTCTTCAACGGCGGAGCCGGCGCCGGAGCCGATGTCTTCGACCGCAGAGCCTGTGCCCGAGCCTATGTCCTCCACAGCCGAGTTGAGCCCCTCGCCCACCAGGTCTCCGGTGCCGGCGCCGATGTCCTCCACGGCGGAGTTGAGCCCTTCTCCTACCAGATCGCCCGCCCCTGAGCCGATGTCTTCAACGGCGGAGTTGAGCCCTTCGCCCACCAGCTGACCCGCGCCGGCTCCTACATCCTCGACCGCTGAACCCGCGCCGGCTCCTACATCCTCGACCGCCGAACTTACGCCCTCGACGAGCCTCTCGACGATCTGCGGGTTGCGGTCTATGGTGGTGAGGACCCGGTCGAGGATGGCGGTGACGTTGTCGAGCCTGACCTTCAGGAGCGCCTGCGCCTCGACGCCCTGTATTACCAGCTTGACCCTGCCGAGGTACGCGTCGACCCCGACCGAGAGCTCGACGAGGTCCAGCACCTTCGCGTAGAGCGACACCTTCGCCCGCAGGTCGTTGAGCTCGAAGTTGATCTCGTCCACCTTAATGACCGGCACGTCGAGCAGCACGTCGGGAATGGTCTGGTCGCCGGCGGCGCTATCCGAGTAGTCCAGGACGTAGTCGGCGTACTCTTGCTCTGCTATGGTCTTGTCGGCGGGGATGTTCGCCGCGAACCTGTACTTCTCGGGTTTTTGGACAGAGGTCCGAGGGTCGTTCTTCCGTACCGGGGTGTTATCCGCGACTTCCTGCGCCGTTCGGTCGTCTACGTGCTGGGTCTGATCCTGCGACGACTGATCGGCGGTTTGCTGCGCGGTTGCGCCGTTCCCCTGCCGCGACTCCGTCGCCTGGTTTTGGTCTTCCGATGCCACGTTGCGAGCCCCCTATGTGGTTCAGGCAGATCTTTGCCCAGTTAGTGGTTAGTTTACTCCCGAAACATAGACTGTGTAAGGCGTTCTTCGGTTACGCTTTCCCAGCAGATACGAACATTAGTGATTAGTTCACGCCCGAATTATAGACTATGTAAGGCGATAGACTATGTAAAGGCGTTCTTCGGTTACGCTTTCCCAGCGGATACGAATTCTAGTCTCCACGAGAACGGCCTCCGCGAAGTCGCCACCCAAGTATACCCAGCCAGGCCCTCCCCTTCCGCCGGAGGGTCTTGTCGTCCCCGCAGCACATGGGCGGCGGAGAGAAAACCCGCCAACGCGACGTCTCGAGAGTGATGACGTCCGTCGTAGCGAGGGTGAGACATCGGAGTTAGCACGCTCCAGGCCAAGCGGGATCTAGACTCAGCGCCAAGAGCCCCGGGACTCTTGCGGCCGACTCCTCCCGGAAGTACCAGCTGGCGGTCCTGAGGAGCTCCTTCGAGACCGTCAACAGGAGGATGAAAATATCAGCCCCGCCCAAGGCCTCGACGAGGTAAGCGACTAACAGAGGGCGCCCAAGTATTCCCACCCCCCACTGAGGCCACGCTCGCAAGAGCACTGCGGCCCGAAAATATTCCCACGTAGTATTTCCATTGGCGGCGCTTGGCAAATCCGCGCCCAAATGCAGGTCGCCGCCCACGTTCAGCTAAAGATGTCTCCGAGGTCGCCCTACTAACACGCGACCGAGGCTTGAATCTGGTTACGCGCGGCCCCGCCGTGTTGCATCGACTTCGTATTTGCCCGATCATGTGATCATAGGGTGGCCGCGGTGGCCGCTACGACCTGATCGTACCTGCGGGGGATGGATGAGAAAGATAGCCTTCACCAATGCGAAAGGCGGGGTCGCCAAGACCACAACGTGCGTGAATTTAGGCGCGGGGCTGGCCCTGGCGGGCTACCGAACCCTCCTCGTAGATTGCGACACCCAAGGGCACGTGTCCAAGAGTCTTGGCATCAAGGCGGGCGAAGGGTTGGCGGAACTCGTGCAGGGCGACGCAGGCCTCGAGGACGTGCAAATCGAAGCTCGCGAGAACCTGTTCGTGATCGCTGGCGGGGGGGCGCTCGCCGGCGTGAAACGCCTGATCGCTCGAAGGGATATGCGCTCCGAGTTGGTGCTAAGCGAAGCCCTGGAGGGCCTCCGAGGCTACGACTTCGTACTGCTGGACACGGCGCCCTCGTGGGACGTCCTCAACGTCAATTGCCTGTTCTACGTCGAGGAGCTCCTGATCCCAGTCTCGATGGAGGTGCTGACGCTGCAGGGGATAGGCGACTTCCTGGGCCGCGTTAATCAGGTGCAGCACTACCGAGAGAACCTGCTCACATGGAGCATAATCCCTACGTTCTACGACGGTAGGGTGAGCAAGAGCGCCGAGATCCTGGAGCAGCTGGAGCGCTACTTTCCGGGTGCCGTCTGGCCGGCCGTGCGTTACAACGTGAGGCTCTCGGAAGCGCCGGCTTTCGGTCAACATATCTTCGAGTACGCGAAAAAGAGCAACGGAGCCGCCGATTACGCCCGTTTGGCGCAGCGGCTTGCGAAAGGGGCGTGAGCGAAGACATGGGTCATAGGAGAAGCATGCCCGAAGACCTCATGGGAACCATCTTGGGTGAGGGTTGGGAGGGGCATCCAGAGCGGGTGGGTATCACGTTCAATCTTTCCAAACAGGTCAGCACGGAGCTGGACAAGCTCCAGCTCGAACTTGAGCAAGAAGGAGATATTCGCCCTTCCAAGTCTGAGATTACCGAGGTAGCCCTTCGGATCGTCATAGAGGACGTGCGAGGGAGAGGCAGGGAAAGCGAATTGGTCAAGAGGCTAAGCGAGCGGCACGCAACTCAGGCCACCGACGCCACCGACGAAGGTGGATTCACAGCCCGGCGCAGCGTGGACGAAGCCGGCTTCATCGTCGAGACTACCTACGACAAGAACGGGGAGATCGTAGACGAGGAAGTGGTCGCCAGCGTCGCCGAGTTGCTGGTGGAGGCGGAATACGTGGACGAACAGGGGAGGCTGGTGAGCGTAGCAAAGGACGAGCTAGGGAACACCTTCGAGCAGATAATGGACGAGGAGTTCAACACGCTCGGGACGAGGTTGCTATTTGGCGCGGATTGAGACGCTCGGTGGCACCCGACCGTGATAGGGTGTGCTCTAAGAGCGCTCGTCGGGGACCGAAGCCCGCGGTCCTTCAGGTGCGAGGGCAGGCATCGATCTCGCCGGCCCTCGCACCTGTATATGGTGCGTCGTAACTTCGCTGGATACTTCCGCAGAAAGTGAGGTGACGCAGGTTGGTTCGTCGTGAGTCGAAAGGCAGAGGCAGGTCGAAAGGCAGACGCAGGCGGGTACGCTCCGCGACTAAGAAGCACACCCAGCGCTCCAAGCATACAACCGTTATTATCGAGACGCACAACGGGGGCTCCAAGCGAACGACCATTTACGAAGAGGTCTACGAACAGGAGTGGTGACCGGGGCTACCCTCCGAGGATGCGTAGCCACCAGGACCCCGGCTCTGCGCCCTCCTGAGCCTCTCCGTAGCGGAGCAGGGGCTGGCCTCTCTGGCCGCCCCCTCGACCGTCTCAGGGGCTTCTGGCGGCTCCTGTGGTGTCCCGGCTGAGAGTTGCCGCAGGTCATGATTATCTCGCCTTTGCGATTGTTCTCGTCCCGAGGATAGGCTACCTCGTCCCTGAGCTGAGATGCGCGCGCACCTCGACCTCGTTCGGTAAGGTGCCCGCCGAGGACGTTAAGGTCACACCGTATTTCCCTCCCGGCGACCAGGC
This sequence comes from Rubrobacteraceae bacterium, assembly GCA_029240775.1. Lineage (GTDB taxonomy): Bacteria > Actinomycetota > Rubrobacteria > Rubrobacterales > Rubrobacteraceae > JALYGY01. The sequence goes on from JARDZQ010000271.1 coordinate 3,874, forward strand.
TTTGGGACGGCCCGCTCTTGCTCCTATTCACACGAGTCCACGGAAAAGATAGATTCGCGGATCTTCGCCTTGAAGGGACCCTACCGAGCCCTGGTGACTAGAGGGGCTAGGCAAGGAGATCATACGAATGGAGAGATGATGACCGAAGCCTCTAGGC
>JARDZQ010000272.1 GCA_029240775.1 Rubrobacteraceae bacterium
AAACTCAGTCAGGCCGCTGGCCACGACTACATAGCCCTGACGGCCATGGGGTCTCTGTCCCGCCTGCGGATGTCACAAGGACGGCTCCGCGAGGCGGACACCTCACTGCGGCAGGCCCTTGGGTTCGCGGCCGAGCGGGGGGCCGAGCTACTACCCGCAGTGGGACGCGTCCGCATCGCGATGGGTGAACTCCTCTACGAACGCGACGATCTGGAGGCCTCGGAGCGTGAGCTGACACTAGGTGCGGAGCTGCTCGAGAGGGCGGGAGAGCTGGAGATACTGGCGAGGGGGCAGGTGGCCCTCTCGTCGGTGAGGCGGGCGCGGGGCGACACGGATGGCGCTCTCAAGCTCGCCAGGGAGGCGGCGCGGCTGGCGCGAGAGTCTGGTGCTCCTCAGGCTATCGTCGATGCGGACCTCTGGAAAGCGCGGCTGCATCTGATGAGGGACGAGCTCCAAGCGGCTGCCTCCGACCTCGAGCGTGCGTCGAGCGTGGGCGAGGTGCCCCACTCTACGCAAGAGTCGGAACGCATCTCCCTGGCGCGGCTGCTCATCGCGAGAGAGGACCACGACGAAGCGCTGCGAGTGCTCGACGGCTTACACGAGATGGCCGAAGTGGCTGACGGGAGAAGCAGCGTCATACAAATCTTTACATTGAAGGCGTTGGCCCTGAGAAACAAGGACGAGAATAACCGGGCAATGGACGTAATGGGACGGGCCCTCGCTTTAGCAGAACCGGAGGGCTACGTCAGGACCTTCGTCGACGAGGGTCCCCCGATGGCCGAGCTCCTGTCTGGGGTGCTCGACGCTCAGCAAAGAGGACGACTGGACTCGTTAAGGCGCGTCCCGGCGCACTACCTCAGGAAGCTCCTGGCGACACTGGAAAGGGAGGCTCCGAGCACTGCTCAGGCGACCACCGAACTTCCTGAAGCCCTGAGCGAGCGGGAGCTCGAGGTGCTCCAGCTCATCGCCGCCGGCAATAGTAACCGCAGGATTGCCACAGAGCTCTTCGTCAGCGTGGGCACCGTCAAGACCCACATCAACAACCTCTACCGCAAGCTCGACGCGCACAGCCGTACGCAAGCTCTGGCTCGCGCCAGCGAGCTTAACCTGATCTAGCACCTTCGCGGCAGGAACCTTGAAAATACTCGAGCTTGCAAGACCGGCATGGCCTCTCCATTTGCGGGCTCATGCTTCTTCGGGGTCGCGTCCCAGCACCGACCGCCCGCCGTCGACGGGCACGGTCGCCCCATTGATGAAGCTAGCCTCGTCCGAGAGCAGGTACGCGACGGCGGCCGCCACCTCTTCGGGACGCCCTACCCGGCCGATCGGATGCAAGAGGCGCATCTCCTCCTCGATCCGCGCGGCTACCGCAGGCTCCTGCCGGACGAGGAACTCTTCGTAGCGCTCGGTGGCGATAGAACCGAGCGCTACGGCGTTGATCCGGATACCGTGCGGCCCGTAGTCGACGGCCAGCGCGCGGGTCAACCCTTCGATGGCCGCCTTAGCCGTCGCGTAAGGCACAGATCCCCGGACCGCCCTTTGCGCCTGGTGTGAGGAGACGTTGACTATCGCCCCCTCTGTGCCTGTCGCAAGGAAGCGGCGGATCGCGGTGGCGCACCCCACCACGGCGGGGTAGAGGTTCAGCGCAATGAGGTCAAGCACATCGCGCGTCGCGACCGAATGGACCGAGGCGTCCCGGAAGACGGCGGCGTTGTTTACCCATCCTGAGAGCGCGCCTGCCTCCTCGGCGAGGTCGGCGGCTCTCTCCGCTACGGCTTCGTCAGAGACGTCGCCGATAACGGAGATCGCGCGGGGGCTAGCGGGATGGTCCTCCGTCCAGGCTAGTGTGTCCGGGTCGAGTTCGATGGAGACCACGGCGTTCTCCTCTGCGACCTCGAGGAGCCGCTCGACGATAGTCCTCCCGACGCCGCGGCCACCTCCCGTCACCACATAGGAACGGCTCATGCTTCCTCTCCCGCCGAGATCGAACCACTACCGTATTGAACTCTCGGAATGTACCGCGACATGTACTACTGCACAAGGTCGGCGAACAAGGCTTTGAGACGACCCTAGTACAAGAATCTCTACCCCCCGATCCACCTTTCGGTGGATGTCTCTCACCCGGCCTCGCAATACCATCTAATGCACTTCAGTAAAACGAGGATTGGAGAATGTTGCTGGAGCACAAGTACGCAATCATCTACGGAGCGGGTGGGTCGATCGGCGCCGCCGTCACCAGGGAGTTCGCCCGCGAGGGAGTTAAAGTGTTCCTCGCCGGGCGCACCCACGAGAAGCTCGAGGTGGTCGCCAGGGACATCGAGGCCGCAGGCGGATCGGTGGAGGTTGCCGTCCTCGACGCCCTCGAAGAGCAGGCCGTTGACGAACACGCCCTAGCCGTGGTTGCCCGGGCCGGGAGCATCGATATCTCCTTCAACCTCATCACGCGCGGAGATGTGCATGAGATCCCGCTGGTCGATATGGAGGTGGCAGACTTCGTGCGTCCCGTCACGACCGGCATCACAACGGCGGCTCATCTTGAGTAGTTGTACTTTTGTGTTTTTGAGGTGATCGGAAGGAGACTCGTATGACGCTACGGCCGGAAGACAAAGTGGCTCTGGTGGCTGGGGGGACGCGCGGAGCCGGACGCGGGATAGCGGTCGAGCTGGGTGCGGCCGGAGCAACGGTCTACGTCACCGGGCGCACCACGCGCGAGCGGCGCTCCGAGTACGATCGTCCCGAAACGATCGAGGAGACGGCCGAACTCGTTGATCGGGCCGGCGGGCGCGGCATCGCCGTCCGGGTCGACCATCTGGCGTCGGATCAGGTGCGCGCCTTGGTGCGGCGCATCGAGGATGAACAGGGGAGATTGGACGTGCTCGTCAACGACGTGTGGGGCGGCGAGCGCCTGATCGAGTGGAACGTGCCCGTGTGGGAGTATTCCCTGGATGGGGGGCTGCGGATGCTGAGGCTTGCTATCGACACGCACATCATCACCAGCCACTTCGCCCTGCCCCTCCTGATCCAGAACGAGGGCGGCCTGGTCGTCGAGATGACGGACGGCACCGCCGAGTACAACGCCGAGAACTACAGGGTGTCGCTATTCTACGACCTGGCGAAGGCGTCGGTCATCCGCATGGCGTGGGCGCAGGCCAAGGAGCTCGTGGCCCACGGGTGTACGGCCGTCGCGCTCACCCCGGGCTGGCTGCGCTCGGAGATGATGCTGGACGCCTTCGGCGTGGGCGAATCAAACTGGCGCGACGCGCTCGCCGCGCAGCCGCACTTCGCCATCTCCGAGACGCCGCGCTACGTGGGACGGGCCGTGGCCCACCTCGCCGCCGATCCGGAGGTCGGGCGCTTCAACGGCCGCTCGCTTTCCAGCGGCGGGCTGGCGAAGGAGTATGGCTTCACCGACCTCGACGGTTCGCAGCCGGATGCTTGGCGCTACCTCGTCGAGGTCCAGGACGCCGGTCGGCCAGCCGACACCACCGGGTACCGATGAATCACACCTCGGCCAAAGCCCAACGGCCGCGGATGTTGGTACGCTCCTTGGTGCTCGTGGTCGACCCCTCCTTCGGCTTTTTGACGGACTTTCACCTGTTGCTGACAGTGATCCCGCTCTCCGTCGCTTGTACTACCGCCGCTCCGAGTAGGCAAGGGTAAATCCTCTTGAAATGCGACAACGCCGGGCAGCGACCTGCCGAGCCGGTCCCCTCCGACTACGACGAGAACCCCGGCCGCGTGCGCCTCGCGCGCTCGGTGCTTCACCGCTACGCAGCGGCAGGGGACGTTCACGAGTTGGTCGCCTGGCGCTTCATCGCCCGGGTGCTGGATGTCGGTTGCGGCGAGGGAGAGCTCGCGCTATCTTCCAAACACAGATACCCGGGCACGAGAATCTCTACCCCCCTGATCTACCTTTTGGCCGATCCGTCTCCACCCGCTTCCCCTGTACAAAGGTAAGCGCGGACCGAGGAGGTTCGCGACAGGCCAGAGAGAGGAAGGACCGAAGGTGGGCGGGGTGA
>JARDZQ010000273.1 GCA_029240775.1 Rubrobacteraceae bacterium
TTACGCTCAGGCCCAGAAGGTGCGCACGAAGATGATCGAAGACTTCAAGGCGGCCTTCCACCGCTACGACGTCCTGCTCTCGCCGACCTCGCCCTCCGTGGCCTTCGAGCTCGGCGCCAAGACGGACGATCCGCTCGCGATGTACCTGCAAGACATCTGCGCCGTACCGGCGAGCCTGGCTGGGATACCCGCCATAAGCGTCCCGGGCGGCCTCTCGGATGGGCTCCCGGTAGGCATACAGCTCATGGGCGACCATTTCACCGAGGATATGCTGTTGCGGGCCGGGCGTGCCGTAGAAGAGGTCGCGGACTTCCCCTTCGAGCTCAAGCCCTAGTGGCTTGTGGAGCATGCTCTCTTCAGGTGTGCCTGGTGCAGCGGCAGGTATCGCTCGGTTTATTTCGGATCGCCACCGGTGATCGCATCGAGCCGGAGTGTTTCACCCAGACCCAGAATATGCACGTCGACCTCGGGAGCGAGCTCGGTTGCGTGACGGCGAAACGCCATTACGGGATCGGCTAGCAAAGCGGTCTGCAAACGTCCGAAGCCGAGCGGGGCGTAGGTTCCCCAGTGGATCGGAATGGCGAGGAGTGGCCGTAGGAGCCGGAGCGCCTCGGCTGCGCGGCACGGGTCGAGGTGGCCGCGGCCAGCGGACGGTCCCCATCCCCAGATGGGAACTAGCGCGACGTCGAGGCCACGCCCGATCTCTGCCATGCCGTCGAAGAGCTCGGTATCTCCGGCGAAATATATCTTGCGGCTTCCTGTGATCGTATAGCCCAGAGTGAGCGCTCTTGTCCCGAAGAGGGGCAGCCTGGTGCCGTTGTGTTTGGCGTAGGTCGGGCAGACTTTCAGAGGACCGATCTGGATCTCCTCTCCGGCATCTACCTCGGCCACCCGCCGGAACCCGCGCTGCCTGAGCAGACCACCACCACCGCGTGGCACGATCAGCTGCATCCCATGGCCGAGCAGCTCGAGTGAGGGCAGGTCGAGGTGGTCGAAGTGCAGGTGCGACACAAGAACCGCGTCGAGGTTGGTGTATTGCGCAGGGTCGACTCGTCCCCGGCGGCGAAGGTGCACGACGCGATCGCGCAAGACCGGGTCGGTGAGCAATCGAACCCCGTCGAGATCGACTAGCACGGTGCTGTGCCCGAGCCAGGTCAGGTGTGCGGCCGGACGCTGCCTGGAAGTAGATCTCACGGTCCTGTTCGACACCACTCAGGCGCCGTCGCGGATCGCTCGCGACACCACGGCATGCGCGAGGCCGACGACCACGATGATGCCGCTCAACAATCCGGACACGACGAGGCCCCGGCTGATCGCGGCGACCACCAGGATCACGGCCCCGTTCAGGACGAGCACGCCAACGCCAAACGTCACGACGGTGAATGGAAGCGCGAGCCTAATCAGGAGCGGCCATACGAGCGCGTTGAATAGCCCGATAAGGGCGGCCGCGATGAGCGCCGCCCCGAAGCTCCTAACCTCGACACTTAAGAGGAGCGCGCCGAGTAATACAAGCGTCGTCGCCGTGATCAGCCAGACAGCCATCACGCGCAAAAACACCGCCCTTCGGCCCGCGAAGCGTCTCATGTGAGACCTTGACTAGCTCTACTGCCCGCGGCAACCGGAGATGAGCCTATCATCGGGTCCTTTTCACCTGGCTTCTCGTCCCTTTTCTGCTCAGAGGCATCGGCCGTAGCGGAACGGGTGGCGATTGGTCTGGTGGACGGGCGAGCCGGTCGCGGCGCGGATGTACGCGAGGAATAGCGGCGACTCGACATGGCTTGACCGCGATCGTGGCGCATCGCAGATCCCCGTGGCCTGCGGTGGTGAGTGTGATGACGCAGCAGTAGAAGGAATCCAGCACGCTCCCTCTCTCCACCCGCCAGTGGAAAACTCGGTCACCTTCGGTCTCCCTACCTACAGGGCATTTCACCAACCGCCGGCACCCACTATGATAGCGTACGTGGAACAGCCGAAGGCCGGGCGAGCCAAGGCTTCTGCAGGAAGCAGCTCGGAGGGCGATGAAAGCGGAAGTGTCAGTGGACGAGCGGCTCGCTGTTTCGGCCGTGTGGCGTGAAGCGCTCGCGATAATTCGGCGCTATCCTCTGGCGACGATAGTCCCAGCTGTAGTGCTCGCAGCGTTAGCGGATGCTCCTTACTACTTCCTCGAGCATTCGGGGTTTGCCTGGGAGGAGATCCTGACATTCCTGACCGCGGCGTTCGCTTACTACCTCTACGTGGCATACGCGGAGGAGGTGGTAGTGGAAGCCGAACGAGGTGCGGATCGCATCACCACACGCGGTGTGCTTCGCGAACTGCGACAGGCTGCTCCCGTCGTCCCACCCGTGATCTTTGCCTCGGTGGCCGCAATCACCGTCCCGACCGCGGCCACCGGATTGCTGGTGATCCCTGGCCTGTGGCTGCTGACGCGCTGGTCGTTGTTCGCGCCGGTTATCAGCAGGGAGCGTCCAGGGCCCGTGGAGGCACTCAAGCGCAGCAACCGGCTGGTGCGCGACCACTTCCGGCTGGTATTCCTGACCGCCACCCTTGCATTCATCCTGGAGGAGGCGATCGTCCATGCGGGGGCGTGGGCGGGGCACCGGATCCTGAGCTCGGACACGTGGGGTGAGTGGGCCGGAGCTACGATTTCCGCCTCGCTGATCACGCCGCTGGCTGCTCTGGCGACCTCGGTTACATACCAGCGTCTCACGACGCATGGAGTCTTCAGGCGCGCGAATCGATGAGTTATTGCGTCAAGAGTTGCTCTCTTGACGTACTTGCCGGATCAGTGAACACGCTTCCGTTCCCGTTCGTGAGTGCAATGAGCCGAAACTCTATCTCGAGTGGCATAGACAGCTCTCATCTGGGCGTCAAATTCCTTAGAGGACGCTTCCGGTCCTTATTCGCAAGGGATTGTAGGAGCGAGTAGCTCGGATTCGTCGTGGTCAGGTCTGCCGATTCCGCTGTCGGTCCCGGATGCGAAAGGCGAAGACGATCAGCGCCAGGCCCACCACTACCGCGAAAACTCCGATGAATGGCGCCAGGGAGGGCAGGTCGGAGCCCACCAGGGCCGCAAGGATCACGCCGAAGAGCACCGACAGCGCGCCGCCGCCGGCCAGCAGCCACCCGTTTTCTACCTCGCTGCGCAGCACGATCGCGGTGAGTATTTTGAGGATGCCGGTCACTACAGCCCACCCCACGATGACGTAGAGCAACCCGCTTGCGGTCAAACCGGGCCAAAGTAGCGCTACCAGCCCGGCGATGACACCAACCGTTCCTTCGGCCAGAGGAAGCCACCTTCGCGCGCCTCGATCTGAGCTTCTGAGAGCGGGCACGAGTACTACGCCTCCGTCTACCAGAGCGTAGATGCCGAAAAACAGAGAGAGCACGGCGAGGATGAGACCTGGCCAGAAGAGGATCACGAGCCCGAACAGCATGGCGACGAGCCCGCGTAGCGCCATGGCCCGCCAGTTCTCGGCGAACCTGCTCATCCTCTGCCGGTAGCGTCCTTCGCTGCTCACGCCGTCCTCCTCATCCGTCGCCTATCTTGTTCGCCGGTCCTCTTCGTCTTGCGGTCCGCCCCTTCTGTCGCCGGCTCGTCTGCGCGGCCGTTCCTCGTTTCGCCCTACCGCGGTGCTCACGGCGCTTATTAAGAAAGCGGCCGCTAATCCGCAGACGATGCCTATCACCGTCCCCCTGAGGACACCGCCCGTCAACCACACCACGCCGAGGCTCACGAGCAAGGACACCACGACGAAGACTACAGCGGACAAGAGAACGGTGCCGGTGATCCTAGCGATCATCTTCGCCCCCCTTGCCTGATTCTCCTGGAGCTCCCTTCAAGCATCTTTCATCCTCCTTCTCCGGACGTCCGGAGTGTCATTGTCCTGATTCCCAGGCAATTCCGTCTCCAACATCTCGTCCGGGAGGGCGTGATAGATCGCCGCGTTGACCTCCGCGCCAAGCAGCACCACCGATGCGGAGAGATAGAGATAGAAGAGCAAACCCACGGCCGCTCCCA
>JARDZQ010000274.1 GCA_029240775.1 Rubrobacteraceae bacterium
CTGCTCCGAACAGCCTCGTCGCCCGCTCGTGGTTGCCGTGCACGCTGGCCACCTCCGCCAAGCCCTCCAGCACGCTGGCGACGCGCCATCCATTGCCGAGATCTCGATGCAGGACCAGGCTCACCTTTAGGAGCGCCGCCGCTTGCTCGTGCTCGCCCCGACGGTACGCCGCGATACCCAGTTGGTTCAACGAGAAAGGCACGCCTTCCGCATACCCTTCCAGGGATAGCGCGAGACTCTCCTCGAGCAACTTTGTCCCCCGCTCGTGGTCGCCGTGGTGGTGGGCCCCGGTTCCCAGGACGATGAGCGACCAGACCGTGGCATGCGTCTCTCCCAAGCCCCGGCACATGGGAAGGGCCTGCGTACACAGCTGTGCCGCCCGCTCGTAATCACCTTCCATCCACGCCACGATGCCCCGGTGGGCGAGCGCGTTGGCGACGCCCGCTTCGTCCCCCGACTCTCGCGACAGGTCCAGGCTCTCCTGGTGAAACGCCCTGGCCTGCTCGTAACGGCCCTGCTCGCGCTCCACGCTACCCAAGAGCTGTAGGGTGGAGGCGAGACCCCGCTTGTCCGCCAGCTCGCGATATAGGGCAGCGCTCTCTCGAAGCAGCGCCGTCGCACGCTCGTATTCGCACTGAAGAAAAGCCAGAAGGCCTACCCCGAGCAACGCCTTTGCCCGCAAGGGAGCGGGTGCGGCGCCGTCCCCGGGGAGCGCCCCCTCGAACCACTCGCGCCCTTCGCCGTAATAGCCGCGCAGGTAACAGAAATACGACAGCGCCCCGGCGAAGCGCAACCACATCTCCGGTTCCCCGCCTTCGATAGACCACCCTATCGCCGCCCTGAGGTTGTCGAGTTCCGCCTCCAGGAGATCCAACCATACCCCTTGCTCCGCTCCGGTGAGCTCGGCCTCCTCCGCCAACGCCAGGAAGAAGATGGCGTGACGCCGCCGAACGGTTTCCGCCTCTCCGGACTCCTCGAGCTTGCTCCACCCGTACTGGCGGACCATCTCCAGTAAGTGGTAGCGGGCCTCCCCGTCCCTGTCGCGCATCACCACCAAAGACTTCTCCACCAGGCGCGAGAGCACGTCCAGCACCTCGTCCCCTTCGAGACCCTCTCCGGCGCACACCGCCTCCGCCACCTCCAAGGTGGACCCGCCCGCGAACACCGAGAGCCTGCGGAACAAGGTCTGCTCCTCCTGACCAAGCAGCGCGTGGGACCAGTCTATGGTCGCCCGCAACGTCCTTTGGCGGGGCAAAGCCGTCCGGCTGCCGGCCGTCAACAGCCCGAAACAGTCGTCCAACCGCCCGGCGATCTGCTCGACGGAGAGCACCTTTACCCTCGCCGCCGCGAGCTCGATGGCCAGCGGTATCCCACCGAGCCTCCGGCACACCCGCGTCACCTGCGGGGCGTTGCGGTCCGTCAGCGCGAAGTCCGGCAGTATTGCTTCGGCCCGCTCGACGAAGAGGCGAACCGCCTCGTAGCGTGCCGGATCCTCCGCTGGGAGTAGGCGGCCCTCCTCGGGCACCGAGAGGGAGGGCACCGACCAGTTCGCTTCGCCCCCGACGTTCAAGGGCTCCCTACTGGTGGCCAGGATGTGCAGGTCCGGGCAGCGGGTCAGCATCGTCTCCACGAACCGTGCTGTGGCCTCGATCAGATGCTCGCAGTTGTCCAACACCAAAAGCAGCTGTTCGGAACCCAAAGAGTCGGCGAGCGTCTCGGTCAGCGGTCGGCCCGGCTGATCACGCACCCCCAAAGCCTGGGCCACCGCCTGCGGCACCAGCGCCGGATCCGAGAGCGGGGCCAACTCCACCAGCCACGCCCCATTCTCGAACCTTTCCACCACATCTTGGGCCACCTTGAGCGCGAGCCGCGTCTTGCCGCAGCCCCCCGGGCCGGTAAGCGTCAAGAGCCGGGCGCTCTGCAGCAGCCTTTTGACCTCCGCCAACGCCCGCTCGCGCCCGACGAAGCTCGTCAGCTCCAGCGGCAAGTTATGGGAGGGGCGCTGGGGGCCACGCGTGCGCGGGAGGACCACAAGCGAGCCAGGGCCGTCCTCGCGGGGCCTAGCGCTACCTGCGGACCCGGCAGAAAATCGGGCGCCTATCTCGGTCGAGTCGGCCACGGACTGCTTCCTCCGACGCTTTGGGCAACACCGATATTATAGCCGTCGTTCGTCGGGCCTGTCGCGACAAACCCTCCTTCGTAGCCTCGCCCGGAGGGGCGCGAACCAAAAACTATTAGTATTATTATGATGGGAAAGGAGAAGAGCGGTGAGCGAAGAGCGCGACAACGAAACCCTGGAGGAGCGGGATCTCGAGCTGGAGCGCCGCCTCGCGATCCTCGACACCGAAGGCGCCGACGACCCGGCCAGGGAGGACCTTCCGGTGATCGACTTCGTCCTCCTCGCGGCGCTCGTGGTGCTCACGACCGTCGTCATGTTCGTGTGGGGGTATTAGGATGACGAACGCCGGCCCCGCCGCGCGGCCCGAAGGCCATCCCGAGCAGGAAGCCGCCTTCAGCACCCTGCCGGTCTTGAGGGAAGAGCGCATCTGGAGTTTCTGGGAGTTCACGTGGGTCAACGTGGGGCTCGCCATCGCGACCTGGGCCTTCCTCATCGGGGGGACGACCGCCCTCTTCGTCGGGGCTAAGGCCGGCATCGCCGCCATATTCATCGGCAACGTGATAAGCGTGGCCCTGGTTGCCCTGGCCGCCTGCATCCCCTCGGCCAAGTACGGCCTCGAACAGTACACGGCGTTGCGCAGCGTGTTCGGTTCGAACGGTACGCGTCTGATAGTCTTCGCTTTGCTCCCCCTGCTCGCGATGGGCTGGAACGCCATCCTGGCAGTCATGCTAGGCCGGGCCGCCGTGAACGTGGCGAATACCGCCTTCTCCACGGACCTCGGGCCGGAGAGCCCGCTCGTCATCTTCTTCGCCCTCGCATCGCTCGCGCTCTCGTGGGTCTTGCTCGTCAAGGGTCCCGTCTCCATCGGGTGGTTCAACAAGATAGTGGCGCCCGGCCTCGCGGTGTTAACGGTCTTCATGGTCGTCCTGGTCTTCATCGGTAACTCGTGGGGCGAGCTGCTCGCCGCCGAGCCCATCGGTCCGTTGGGCGACAGGACCCTGGACTTCATGCTCGCCATCGAGATAAACCTCGCCGCCGGGTTCTCGTGGTGGTACCTGATGGGCAACCTCGCCCGGCTCACCAGGACCCAGCGCGTGGCTTTGTGGCCGAACATGATCGGGCTGTACGCGGCGGCGGTCGTGGCCGAGGTCGTCGGTCTCCTCACCGCGCTGGCCCTCGGGTCCGACGATCCCACGGTGTGGATGGTCCCGCTCGGAGGCACCGCTCTGGGCGTGCTGGCGCTGGTGTTCATCGTCTTCGCCAACGTCACCAGCATGGTGAGCTTGGCCTACGTGGTCTCCCTCGCGCTGCTCAGGGCACTCGGCGGGCTCGCGAAGCGGTTCCGGTGGGCAACGCTGGCCGGCGCGCTTCTCCTGCCGGCCGCCGTCGGGGTGTTCTTCCCTTCGGTCTTCTACGACGACTTCTTCAAGTTCCTCGCGTGGGTCTCCCTCGCCCTGGCGCCGCTGTGCGGGGTCCACCTCGCGGACTTCTTCTTCCTGCGGCGTAGGAAGCTGGACGTGCGCGGCCTCTACGAAAGCGAGAGGCTCTCTCCTTACGCGTTCTGGGGAGGATTCAACCCGGCGGCCTTGATCTCGGTGGCGCTCGGTGCGGTGGTGTACTTCATCTTGCTGAACCCGGTCACGTTCGAAGCGGCGGGCATCTTCAGGTTCGTGAGCGCTTCGATTCCGGCCTTTCTCGTCGCCGGTATCGCCCACGTCCTGCTCACGAAGCTGGTAGTGCAACCGCTGGGCAAGGGGGGATACGCCGAGCCCAAAGAAGACGCCGACGAAAGCCGCTCGAAGTAGGGAAACCAGGGTCGGCAGGTGGTGGCTGTGTCTTAGGGGGCGGGGAACGCGATGCCCCGCCCAATAGGGGAGTGCTCTCGGAAGCGCTCTCG
>JARDZQ010000275.1 GCA_029240775.1 Rubrobacteraceae bacterium
TCGCGCGCGGCGAGCTCAAACCCGGCTCCGGGACCGAGTTCGTCGAGGTGATATCCTCCCCGATGCAGGCCGTCCTGGGCGACAAGAACGAGCCGCTGTTCGGCAGCTACAGGGAAGCCCCCGCGGACCACTTCCCGATAACCGAGAGCCGCGAGATCGTGCACAAGGGGAACCACTTCGCCACCGTCGGGTTCTCCTCGGCACAGGACGGGCGGGTAAACATGCGAGTGCGAACCTGGCCCATCCTGCGTCCAGGGGAAGAGGCTTTGCCACGCTCCGATACGGTCTTCGAGAGCGCCCTGCTATGAGAATTCATCCGCCAATATGCGGGAGCGCTGGCCGGTCCGAAGAGGTAGAGATCGCTGAGATGACCCCTGTGCAGGCACCCAGCGCGTACGAAGAATAATGCCCACCTACCCCGAGTATCTTGACTACCGAACGCCTTGTCGACGCGTTCTCAAGGCGTAGTCATAGTTCCCTGCGCTCCTCGCAGCAGGCGGGGTTGTCGGGTAAGCAGATCGCGCTTCGGGGAGCGAGCTTCAGTCGCTCTCGTCCCCCAAAAGGTCCCTGTACAGGGAGCAGGTCTCAGGCGAGGGGGCGGTGCCGTACTCCTGGCCGAGGATCCTCTTGCACAGCCGGTACTGGCGCATCGCCCTACCCCGCTGGCCGAGCCGCACGTAGCACCTCATCAAGAGGCGGTGGCTGTCCTCGTGGCAGCGGTCCTTCTCCAGCACCTGGTAGCAGGCCCTCACACTCTCCCTCAGCTGCCCGCTCTCCAGATAGTACACAGCCAGCCTGTCCAGCATGTCTACGTAGGCGTTTGCGAGGCGCTCGCGCTCGACCATCGTCCAGTCCTCGTAGAGGTCCTCTAAGAGGTAGTCGCCCCTGTAGAGTTCTACGGCCTCCTCGTAGCAGGCGGCCGCGTCTTCCGCTCGGTCGGCTCTCTCAGAGCGCCTTCCTCTCTCGTAGAGCTCGTCGAACTCCTCCACGTCTGTAGCCACCCGCACGTTCGGGCTCAGGTGGTAGTAGCCCTCCTCGAGCAGGACGTAGTTCACGTCTGACGACGTCGGGCAGCCACCGAGCAGCTTGCGCAGGCCGTGGATGGCGGAGTTCAAAGACCAGCGGGCCTTCTTCAGATTGGACTCGGGCCACAACCAGCCCATCAGGTGGTCCTGGGAGATAGGGCGGGTGCGGTGGGCCAGCAGGTACTTGAGGATGGCTAGCGCCTTGCCGTTGCGGCCCAGGTGGATAGCCTCGCCGTCGCACAACAGCTCGAAGTGGCCGAAGAAACGCGCCCGCAGCGCCGGCCGGCGGGCGGGCGCTCCTCCCCGGCTAGACTCCTCGATCGCCCTCTTGACAGCCTCGGGGGCAGCGCCGCGGGCGCTGAAGGCGCCGACCATGGAGCCGTCGCGGCGGCGTAAGACCAGCACGTCCGGGTCTCGTTCGAGGTAGTACCCGGTGGGTAACTCTAAAGACAAACCTTGCATCTCTCTCCCCAACCCATCTACCAAACCGTCCGGTTCGACAGTTATTCTTGTCCCTACTGCAACGGTCTGTGTATCCAAGCCTCGTCAACCATCGCGACCCCTTTCCCTCGACGACGAGTCAAAGAACCTCGTGTCTGCATCCATGCTAGCGGCAGAATATACCAAGCGCAAGGGCCAGCGTATCACTCAAATGGACTAATTTTTGGCTTTTTGGTTACGCGGATCTCGGGCTTCGGTGGGGTGCGCGGTCCGAGTCTACCCGGCGGAACCCGTCCGCCGGTCGTCGAACTCCCACACCACGTCCAGCAGCACCCTCACGATCCGGGGATCGAACTGCGTCCCGGAGTTTCTCTCGACCTCCTCCAGGGCTGCCTGCCTGGAGATACCGTAGCCGTAAGGCCGGTCGCGGATCATCGAGTCGAAGGCGTCGGCTACGGAGACCACGCGCGCCGTTAAAGGTATCTGCTCGCCGCGCAACCCGTCCGGGTAGCCTCTGCCGTCGAAGCGCTCGTGGTGGTGCCTGACCGCGGGTATCGCCTGCGCCAGCTTCTCCACGGGCGCCAGCATCTCGGCCCCGAGCACCGGGTGCCGCTTTATCGTCTCGTACTCCTTATCGGTGAGCGGCCCCGGTTTGTGCAGGATCTCATCGGGCACCCCGATCTTCCCGACGTCGTGCAGCAGGGCACCGAGGGCGAGGGCGTCTAACCGGTCGCGAGGCAGAGACATACTGGAGCCGATGCGCGAGGCGAGGCGGGATACCGCCTCCAGATGCTCCCCGATGAGCGGGTCCCGAGACTCAAGAGGCTTTATGAAAGCAGTGGCCGTCTCCGAGACCGGCATGTCGCTCCTGGATTTCACGGGCACCTCGGCGAGTATCGCCGGTCCGGCGATGCCCTCCGCCCACGCCCTGGCCTCCCGGAGGACGCGTAGGGCCGCTCCGAGGACCGGGTCAGGGCCTTCATCACCCTCCCCCCCGGCGAACGCGTAACCCACCGCGGCACTCAGGGACGAACTCCCGGACCCTCCTGCCACTTCCGAGACGAGTTGCTGGATGGCGAGCGCAGTCCGGCGCGCCTTGGCCTCGTCGGAGCCGCCCAGCACGACGACGAACTCGTCTGCCCCGTAGTTGAACGCTCGTAGCCGGCCACCGAGCCTCTCGCCCAGCCGCCGCAGGAGCTCATCCCTCGCGGCGTCGCCGTAGGCCACGATGCCCTCCAGGCCCAGGGCCAGGACCGTAAGCGACCCGCCCTGGGAGAGCTCGCGCCGCAGAACCCGGCGGAGCGACGCGCGGTTCGGCAACCCGGAGGGCTGATCCAGCCCCCCCGGAGCCACATCGGCCTTCTCCAGGGCGGGAGCCAACGCGGCGGCGAGGAGTTTCAGGGCACGCTCCTCCTCGGCGCCGTAGGCTCTGCCACCGACGATCACGGCCCCCCACGGCTCGCCCTCCTCCGGGCCTATGGGCACGGCCAAGAAGCCCTCTATGCCGTGGATCTCCTCCTCGCTGCGCACGACCTCTCCCTCGCGGCAGCTCCACAACAGAAGGCGCTGGATCGAAGGGTGCCACCAGCTGGGGCAGGCGTCGAAGTCGCCTTCCAGGACCGAGCTGTGGTAGTTGCCGCTGAGCCCGGCGACGTGGGCATAAGCTCCCCCGCCGACCGCCTGGGCTGCCTCCGCCGTCCACTGCAGGATGCCCTCGAGGCTCAAGACCCCGAGCGTCGGACCGAAGCGGGAGACGAGGGCCTCGGCTTTCTCGACGTGGCTCAACTCGGCGGCGAAGGCCGAGGCGAGCCCAAGGGCGAGCTTCCTGTAGTTGTGCGTCTGCACGCTCCTCAGACCCACCAGCGCGCAGAAGAGCGCGAGAAGTCCGGCCCTCAACCCCACCGACGCTGACCCGAGCACTCCGGGATCCCACACGGAGACCACGGTGGCGGCGAGGTAGGAGCCGACCACGACGACGGTCGCGGCGACGATCTTCGCCGGCGTCTCGACCCACAATATTCCTAGCGCCGCGAGAAAGAACAGAGGGAAGAAGGGGGACCCCTCACCCCCCGTGCCGGCCACCAGCGCGCAGAGTAGCACGGAGTCTATGACGGTGTGCGCGAGCCTCTCGCGGGAGAGAATCCCCGGCCAGCCCGAGATCAAGAGCGCTCCGAAGAGCGCCGCGAGGCCCAGAGCCAGGTAGGCGACCCACGCCTCGGCCAGGGGCCACACCCGGCTTATGAGCAGCGCTACCATGCCCGCCAGCGCCACCCGGAACATCCCTGATCTGGCGGAGGTCACGAATGTCTTCTGCGTCGGGGATGCTCGTCCATCAAAAACCTCTCACGCAGCGTAGTACGGGCAACCTACCGGGCGAGGCCCGGGGCGTCGCCCTCCACCGTTTCCAGGCCCTGCGCCTCGCGCCTCGGGTGTATGCGACGGTCCGGCGCGGGGAAGACGAACCGGTGGTCGTCGGCCATGCGATAGCCCTCCGACTCGGTCTCCAGGATCCTCAGGAGGGCCCGCACCACGATCCCGTCGAATTCC
>JARDZQ010000276.1 GCA_029240775.1 Rubrobacteraceae bacterium
GCAAGTGCCGGTCTCCTCTTGGGTTCGTACTGAACGAATGGCGAGAGGGCAGGTGGGGCGCTTTCTTAATGGGGCTGAAGCTCGGCGGTTACTGTACCGGCTGCTGTTGGTCTCTTATGGCCTTGCTCCTCGTCGCGGGGGTAATGAACCTGCTCTGGGTTGCAGCTATCGCGGGATTTGTCTTGCTCGAAAAGGTGGCTCCAGCGGGTGACCGGTTGGGCCGCGTGGCGGGGGTGGTGCTCGTCGGATGGGGAGTGTGGATGGTTGCGAGAGTGCTTTGACCGTCCTCTAACCTACAGCGAGATATCTCATCGAACTGCTAGCCAAAACATAGGTGGATACAGGAGTAGAGCAAAGACGAGGCCTATTCACCCAACTCACCGGTCAATCACACAAGGCGAAGCGTCCCCGACTTGGACTGAAAATAACTAGACGTGAATGACATTGTTGCGCGGATAAGAGGTAGCTATTGATACCACTCTGATACCACCGCGAGCGCAATACGGTGCAACACGGGGCAAGCCAGAGAAGAGAAAGTGGCTTAGATGTGCGGGATTTGCAAGCCTGTGCAAACCCCTGCAACGCCTGATGTATCACTCGTAATGAGACTCTAGCTCAGCGGTTCTCAAGTCCGCTCGTCGGCTCTTTCATTTTCTCTCGGTTTGCAGGTAAAATCCTGAAGCAAAGAGGGTCTCGGCATCGGCGTCGAGACCCTGTGACAGTTAAGTTGACATGTTACGGGTTCTCCGAGAGCAGAGCGTCCATCACGGCTGCAGCCTTCTCCTGCATGTCGGGCAGGACGTGAGAGTACACATCCATGGTGACGGAGACGCTGGAGTGCCCGAGGATTTCCTGAACCACTATGACGGAAACTCCCTCGGACAGTAACAGGGTGGCGCAGGTGTGACGCAGGTCGTGGAAGCGGATAGGGGGAGGCCTGCGCGCTTAAGCAGGGGCTTGAAGTGGCGGTTGACGACGTTCTGTGCGTCAACCGCCGTGCCGATAGCTAGGGTAATCCGCAGTGTGAGCCTCTCCCCGGCCGACATCCATGATCAGCATACGGCTGAAGAACTGCTCGAAGACACTGAAGGCTGGGCGTTAGGGGACAGAACCTACCAAAGCCCCAAGCTCTCCGAGCGTCTTTCTGGTGAAGCGGTGCGCCCCGCTTACACCATGGTGATAGAGAGCACTCCAGCTTGACTTATAGGATAGGGGGGTATAGTATAGAGATAGTTCGAGCGAGAAGGCAGGGAGCTCGGCGTGGCGCGGACTAACGACAAGGAACTGCTGGCGCGGATCAATATCCCTGTGACGGGGATGACCTGTGCCTCCTGCGTGCGGCGAGTCGAACGGGCGCTCTCCAGGATGGAGGGGGTTGCGGAGGCGAGGGTGAACTTCGCCAATGAGAGGGCGAGCGTTACCTACGAACCCACCGTTACGAGCCCAGACAAGCTCATTGGGGCCGTAAAGGACGCGGGCTACGGCGCGGACTTCCGCGAGATGACCTTCGGCGTGACCGGCATGACGTGCGCAAGCTGCGTGGGCCGGGTCGAGCGGGCCCTCGAGAAGGTGCCGGGCGTTTTCAAGGCGAGTGTGAACCTCGCCACCGAGAAGGCGACGGTACGGTACATCGCGCACGAGGCAGAGCCGCGAGACCTGGAGAAGGCCGTCGAAGGCGCGGGTTACGGCGTGATCCGTGAAGAGGAGCCCTCGACGGAGGACGCCCACGAGCGCGAGTACAAGAAGCTCAGGGCGGACCTCTTCCTCGCGGCGGTGCTCACGGCGCTCATCCTTCTCGGCAGCCTGCCGCACATGCTCGGATTCATGCTCCCGATCCCGGCGGGGTGGCTCAACATCGGGCTGCTCTTCCTCGCCACGCCCGTGCAGTTCTGGGCTGGATGGCGGTTCTACCGGGGGGCGTGGGGCGCTTTAAAGCACGGGCAGGCCAACATGAACACGCTGGTGGTCATGGGGACAAGTGCTGCCTACCTCTACAGCGCGGTCGCGACCTTGGCGCCGGAGCTCTTCGCGGCGGGGAGGGCCGACGTGTACTTCGACACCTCGGCCCTTATCATCACCCTGATCCTCTTGGGGCGCCTGCTCGAGGCCAGGGCGAAGGGCCACACCAACGAAGCCATAAAGAAACTCGCCGGGCTCCAGGCGAAAACGGCGCGCGTTGTGCGGGACGGGGAAGTGGTCGATCTACCTGTCGAGGACGTGGAGGTCGGCGACGTCGTGATCGTGAGGCCAGGTGAGAAGATCCCCGTCGACGGGCGGGTACTCTCGGGCGAGTCGGCGGTGGACGAGTCGATGATCACCGGCGAGTCCATCCCGGCCACCAAGCGCGATGGCGATGAGGTGATCGGGGCGACCACCAACACGAGCGGGTCGTTCCGCTTCGAGGCCACCAAGATCGGCGAGGAGACCGCTCTTCATCAGATCATGAGGATGGTTGAGGAGGCGCAGGGCTCCAAGGCTCCCATCCAGCGTCTCGCGGACAGGATCAGCGCAGTCTTCGTGCCCGTGGTGGTCGTCATCGCGACGCTCACGTTTGTGGTCTGGCTCCTGCTCGGTCCCGCGCCGGCTCTCACCTTCGCGCTCCTCAACTTCGTTGCGGTCTTGATCATCGCCTGTCCGTGCGCGATGGGTCTCGCTACCCCGACCTCGATTATGGTCGGCACCGGCAAGGGTGCCGAGTCGGGGATGCTGATCAAGGGCGGGGAGGCCCTGGAAGCCGCCCACAAGCTCGATACGGTAGTACTCGACAAGACCGGAACCCTCACCCGTGGCGAGCCCGAGCTCACCGACGTGGACGCCGAGGACGGTATCAGCGAGGAAGAGTTATTGCGGCTCGTGGCTTCCGCCGAGACGGTTAGCGAGCACCCTCTGGGTGAGGCTATCGTGAGGGGTGCGGAGGAGCGCGGCCTCCTGCTCTCCGGGCCCGAGGCGTTCGAGTCCGTCTCGGGCGGCGGCATCCGCGCCCGCGTCGAGGGCCGCGGAGTTCTCGTCGGCAGCCGGCGCTACCTCTCGGAATCGGGCATCTCCGAGGACGGCCTGCGCAAAGCAGGTGATGAGCTGGCGCAGGAGGGCAAAACCCCCATTTTCGTCGCGGTGGACGGCGAGCCCGCAGGGCTCGTGGCGGTGGCGGACGTTGTGCGTGATGAGTCCAGGGAGGCCATCGAGCGGCTGCACTCCCTAGGGCTCGAGGTCGCCATGCTCACCGGCGATAACCGCCGCACCGCCGAGGCCATCGCCCGCGAGCTCGGGGTGGACCGCGTCATGGCGGAGGTCCGCCCCGACGACAAAGCCGCCGAGATAAAGAGGCTGCAGGCCGAGGGCAAGCGGGTGGGCATGGTGGGTGACGGCATCAACGACGCCCCCGCCCTGGCGCAGGCCGACGTAGGCATCGCCATAGGCACGGGTACCGATGTCGCCATGGAGGCGGCGGATTTGACCCTTATCTCCGGCGATGTGCGCGGGGTGGCGCGGGCCATAAAGCTCTCGAAGGCCACGGTCACAAACATAAAGCAGAACCTGTTCTGGGCGTTTGCCTACAACGTCGCGCTCATTCCCGTAGCGGCCGGAGTCCTCTACCCGTTCTTCTCCGATGGGAGTGTGCCGGAGATCCTGAGGCTGGTGCTTGGGGAGTATGGGTTCCTGAACCCCGTGCTCGCCGCGGCGGCGATGGCGCTCTCCAGCGTGACCGTGGTGAGCAATGCCCTCCGGCTCAGGCAAATGAGGATCGATTAGAGAAAGGCTAAGGCGATGGACGCGACGAGTAAAGACGAGCAGATAACCGTGCACGGTTACATAAAGGCGAAGGACAAGGAGCTTCTCCAGAACCGGCTACGGAGGATCGAGGGCCAGGTCCGCGGCGTGCAGCGGATGGTGGACGAGGAGGCCTACTGCGTCGACGTCCTGACCCAGATCGCCAGCGTCGTCTCGGCGCTGGAGAAGGTGGGCACCATCCTACTCAAGGACCACGTAGAGCACTGCGTCCGGGCGTCC
>JARDZQ010000277.1 GCA_029240775.1 Rubrobacteraceae bacterium
CTTCCCCCGAAGGTGCGCG
This sequence comes from Rubrobacteraceae bacterium, assembly GCA_029240775.1. Taxonomy (GTDB): domain Bacteria; phylum Actinomycetota; class Rubrobacteria; order Rubrobacterales; family Rubrobacteraceae; genus JALYGY01. The sequence continues at coordinate 20 of JARDZQ010000277.1, forward strand.
CCACGTCCACACCGATGACGCACGCCTGGTTGGAGTAGTCCGAGTTGTCTACCGGGACGTAAACCTCTTTGTACATTTGACCCCGTTCTCCTAGCCCGTCGGATGCCGAGAGATGCGCTGATTCATCACGCGCGGAGACGCTCCCCCGCAGCGCCCACAGATTACCGTTTAAAGTCACAAGCCGCAAATAAAAGCGTTCACAGTGACAGCACGTTCGCTGGCGCCCACGACCACCGCCTCGGCGCCTGTGGCGGCCGGCGGACCCGTCCCGCCACAGACAGCCGGCTACGGCCGGGCCGACGCCACCGAGATCGTAAGGGGGCCTGAGGAGATGTACCTGGCGAACTACCTGGGGATACTGCACCAGTCCGAGCAGGACCTCGCCGCTGCGTTCCGCAAGGACGGGGAGGGCTACGCGGCGGAGGCCGACGTCAACCACACCTGCAACACCCTGGCGAAGCAGTGCGAGCTACACGCGGAGAGGCTCCGTCCCTTCGTGGACCGCTACGGCGAGGAGAGGGACGACGAGCCCGAGAGGCTCTACCGCGAGCTCTTCGACGAGATCCGGGGCGGCAGCCTCGGGCTCTTGCGCGACCTGCACGAGCTGTACGTGATGGCGAACTTCTGCGACATCAGCTGGACCATGATCGGCCAGGCCGCCCAGCGCATCGCGGACAAGTAGCTGCTCGGGGTCGTGAGCACCTGCGAGGGCGAGACCTCGACTCAGATAACAGTGGCTCAAGACGCGGATGAAGCAGGCCGCCTCCCAGACGCTCCTCGTAGCGTCAAGATGTCAGGAGAGAGACGGTACGGCCTCCACGCGCGGCTCGCGGATCGCCTCGGCACGGAGCTCGCGATGATGGTCGTCTCGAAGAGGGTTGTATCGCCGTCAGCGACGTTCTGGGGGAGGGAGAAGAACGAGGCGATGAGGGATATTGGGGCCCACGGACCTCGAGCAAGTCTCTGACGCCGGCGAAAGGGTAGACAGTCGTCCCCAACAACGTGGCAGCGGTAGCTCGTCGTGCACTCTCACCGACCATCCGGTAGCCCGATGGCTATGGTCCCGGCGGCTCCGTCAACCGTTATCCTATGCCCCGTGAGGATACGTTCGGTGGCGTCCGGCACGCCGACGACGGCCGGGATGCCGTACTCGCGAGCGACCACGGCGCCGTGGGACATGGCTCCCCCCATCTCCATAACCAGACCGCCGGCGGTGAGGAAGAGAGGTGTCCAGCCCGGGTCGGTGGAGGGTGCGACCAGGATCTCCCCCGGCTCCAACGCTGCTCCGCTCGGGTCGAGGACCACGCGGGCAACCCCGACCACCACGCCACCGGAAGCCGCCGTCCCGCGCAGGAGGCCGTCCTTCTCCTCCGGCGCATCGCGCGCCTCGCCTGTCGGCGTGGTCCCGTCGGAGAGCAGTATGCGCGGCACGCGCCGGCGCTCTAGCTCCCGCTCGTAATCGATCCGGCGCTCCCGGACGACGAGCCTGAGTTCCTCGCCAGCTAGCGCCGCGCGGGCTTCGGGGAGGGAGAGGAAGAAGACGTCTTCGCTCCTCTCCAGACGCCCGGCCTTCGCCAGATCCTCCCCGACCTCCCACAGCAGCTCTCTGGCCCGCGCGAAGAGCAGGATCATGCAGAACTTGGGCATCTCCCGCAGGCCCGAGAGGTCGCGAGCTCTTCGCAGCAAAAAGCCTGCCAGCTCTCCGCGCAGGCGACCCTTGTTCCTCGCGCGGCGGGTGAGCTCCGCGACCATCTCCCCGGCCTCCCGCTCCGCCCGGCGGAACTGGACGTCCGGGGCCAGCTCCGGGTCATCGAGCCTCAGGTAGCTCGCAAGCACCCCGATAATATACGTGGGGTCCTCCGACCAGCGAGGTAGGCCGAGGTCGATCTCCGCCACCCCCCGATGCCCGTAGAGGCGCAGGAAGCTGGATAGCCCCGCCTGGAGCCTCGCCGGGAGAGCGGCGTCGTGGTACTCGCGCGCCAGTCGTTCCGGCGGCGTCTCGCGCAACTTCCGGGCGGAGATTGGATCTCCACGCACCTCCCGGGCTAGCTCCCAGAGCCAGAGGTTCATCTCGGTTGTGGGGTTGTGCGCGAGCCCGCGCAGCACCACCCGCCTCTCCTCGTCGGTAGCGAGGTCGCCCAGGAGTTTGCCGGCGAGGGCGTAGGATATTAGTCCGGCGCCGAAGGCCGGCGGCACGGCGGGCAGCATGCGTGGCGGACCGCCGAAGAGCACGCGCTCGACGGTGTCGATGCGTTCTGCGGCGCTCGCACTTGGAGAGACTCTTCCCGCCGCACGAAACTCTACCGCGACGCGCTTCGCCCTGGCCCTTGCTATCCCCGGGCGCACGAGTGCCTGGACGATGCGCAGCGGGGTGCGTCCCTGGATGAGCACCGGTAGCACGGTCCGCAGGATGCGCCACGCAGGCGTGTGTACGGGGGAGAGGCGGGGATCGGCGGCGAGCTGCCGCAGGATGGGTGCGGTGCGGGCCTCCATGTTGCGCAGCGCCAGATCCAGGACTCTACGTCCGAAGGTACTGCGCAACGCGGTCGTTATGTCGAGGTAGAGGCGACCGCCGGCCTCGGTGAAAAAGGCCGGACCAGCGTCGAGATCGTGCGGCGGCCGGCCGGCGAGCGTGACCATGGCCGAGGCTACTAGCCGGAACGCCTGCAGGCCCATCGGCGTCAGCGGACGGTACACACCCTGGGCGACGCTTCCCGAGAAGTACACGCGCAAATCGTCGTCGTTCGTCGGAGCACCGGGGGGAAGCGGGAACAGAGTCGTGATCGGGCGCGCCTGCAACAGCCAGAGCCTGCCCGCGGCGTCTATGGCCCACTCCGTGTCCTGCGGCTCCCCATAGTGCGCCTCGACGCGCCCCCCCAGCTCCGCCAGAGCCCGCAGCTGCTCGTCGGCGAGGGAGAGCTCCTCCTCTCCTTCCAGCTCGACGCGCCGCGTTCCGCCTTCCTTGTGGGCCCGGATCACCACCCGCTTGTAGCCGGGGCGGCGCTCGAGGATCTCGCCGGTTCGGGTATCCACTACGAAGTGGTCGGGATTGACCGCCCCCGAGACCACCGCCTCCCCAAGGCCGGGGCTCGCGTCGATAAAGGCCCGGCGGCGCCTCCCAGTCAGCGGGTCGGCGGTGAAGAGGACGCCTGCGACCTCGGCCTCGACCATCCGCTGCACGGCGACGGCGAGGTATACGCTCCTGGGGTCTATCCCGTTCGAGGCGCGGTAGCTGACGGCGCGGTCCGTCCACAGCGAGGCCCAGCAACGCCGCACTGCGTCCATCAGTGGCTCTTTACCAACGACGTTGAGGAAGCTCTCCTGCTGGCCCGCGAAGCTCGCCGTGGGCAGGTCCTCAGCGGTGGCCGAGGAGCGTACCGCGACCGGCGTGTCGGTCCCCAGCCCCCGGTACGCCTCGCTGATGACCTCGATAACCTCGTTCGGGACGGGCGCAGCGAGCAGCATCTCGCGTGCTCTGTCGGCGAGCTCCGCCAGGCGCGCCGTGTCTTCGGCGGGCGTCTCTGCCAGACCGTCCAGGACGTAGCGCAGGCCGGCGCCTTCGGCGACGAGCTCGTAAGCAGCGGTGGTAACGCAGAAGCCGGAGGGTACGGGTAACCCGGCCCGGATCAGCTCGCCCAGGTTCGCCGCCTTGCCGCCAGCGACGGCAAGGGTAGAGCGGTCCAGGTCCTCAAGGGGTAAGACCAGCTTGGTGTGCACCGTGGTCATAGGGTCCTCACCCCTTTACGCGCACCGGCCAGAAGCCGAAGGCGACGATGCGGGATGGGATGTTGCGCACCAGGGGGACGCGGAGGAGCAGGCGTATGAGTAGTGGCGGGGCGAAGGGCTCGTTCGAGCGCAGGGCGCGGGCGAGGACCTGCTGCTGGATCAGGGCCTGAGCCCTCTGGATGAGGCGCGTCGGTAGCTCGCGCCGGCGCTGCACCGCTGCCAGGTACCTGGTGTCGAGCTCCACGAGCCGCGCCTGGCTC
>JARDZQ010000278.1 GCA_029240775.1 Rubrobacteraceae bacterium
TATCCGCCAGTCGTTCGCGCGCTCCGACGAGAGGCTCAAGATCTTCGTCATCCACCACCACCTGATCCCGATCCCCGGCACGGGGCGCGAGCGGAACATCATCTTCGACGCCGGCGACGTGCTGGAGCTTTTGAACGACCTCGGGGTCGATCTGGTCCTCTCCGGCCACAAGCACGTGCCCTACTCGTGGAAGCTGGAGGATATGTTCATCGTGAACGCGGGCACCGCCTCAACGACGCGCCTGCGCGGAAACACGCGTCCCTGCTACAACATCATCGAGATCGAGGACGGGCGCGTTCAGGTCTTCCGCAAGTACCCTTTCAAGGAGCGCGAGCTGATCGTGGACTTCGACTCGGCGAGCCGCGAGTACTCGCGCTACGAGGAGAGGATAGACTCCGAGCTCGGGGTGGACAGCGTGCGCGAGTCTCTGGACGCCGAAGGCGTCGCCGCGGCCTTCCTTGGCGGCACGGAGAAGCTGAAGGAGGGGACGGACTACGGTGTGCCCCTGGTAACCGGCGATAACCCGGCCTCGGCGGTCGAGAGGGCCCTCTCGGAGCACGCGGTGGACGTGGTCGTGGACCTCTCGGACGAGCCGGTAGTCGGGTACCGCGAGCGGATGCGGATCGCCTCGCTGACTCTGAGCGCCGGGGCGCGCTACCTCGGCAGCGATTTCGAGCTGACGCCACCGCAGTTCCACGACGTGTCCACCAAGCCGGCGTTGGCTGTCATCGGGACCGGCAAGCGGGTCGGCAAGACGGCGGTCTCCGGCTACCTGGCGCGGCTGCTCGCGCGGGAGGACTTCGACCCGGGGGTGGTCTCGATGGGCCGCGGGGGGCCGCCCCGTCCCGAGGTGATCGCGGGCCACAGGCTGGAGGTTGGGAGCGAGTACCTGCTCGAGGCGCTCGAGCGCGGCTCGCACGCGGCGAGCGACTACTACGAGACGGCGGCCTTGAGCCGGGTGACGACCGTCGGGTGCAGGCGCTGCGGCGGCGGGCTCGCCGGGGAGCCCTTTGTCTCCAACGTGCTCGAAGGGGCCCGGATCGCCAACTCCCTGGAGACCGGCGTAACAATCTTCGACGGTTCGGGGACGGCGATGCCGCCGGTGGAGGTCGAGCGGCGCGTGCTAGTCGCTGGGGCGCACCAGGACCCGGAGTACATAACCGGGTTCCTCGGCACCTACCGGCTGCTCATCTCGGACTTGCTCCTCCTCACTATGAGCGAGGAGCCGATGGCGAGCGAGGAGAAGGTGCGGAACATAGTCGACGGCGTGCGCGAGATCAAGCCCGATCTGACGGTAATCCCGGCCGTCTTCCGGCCGCGCCCCGTGGGGGAGGTAGGGGGATTGCGGATAGCCTACGTCTCCACCGCGCCTCCCGCCGTGCTGGAGAAGCTCGCGCGTTTCCTCGAGGAGCGCTACGAGTGCGAGGTGGTCGCCGCTTCGGGGAATCTGTCGGATAGAAAGCGTCTCGCGGCGGATCTGGATGGGATGGGTGGGGCCGACGCCTACCTGACCGAGATCAAGGCCGCAGCGGTGGACGTGGTAACGCGCCGGGGAGCGGCGGAGGGCAAGCCGGTACTCTACTGCGACAACGACCCCGCGGGCGAGGGGCTCGACGGAGAGCTGCTCCGGCTCGCGCGAGAGGCCGTTGCGGCGGCTGGTCCATCCAGAGCGGCTGGTGTATAATAAAGGAGTCTGAGAGACCGGTTCCGATCCCGAGCGGTAGAGCCGGTCCTCGCCGATCCGAGCAAGACCCAGCCCGCAGGACCGCCGTGTCGTGGCGGGCACGGGAGGTTAAAAGCCCATCAGCGTGTCCGATCCTCAGCAGACCACAGCCTCGGTAGCCATCGAGTACGCCGCAGTCACGGAGCGCGTGGCGCTCGGGGTGGCGCGGTGCGAGGGTTCCGGAGCCCCGGAGGAGGCCTACACGCTCGCCACGGAGGCCTTCCGGGAGGAGCTCGAGAGGGTTCCCGCTGCGGGGAAGGTGGCGATCCTGCGCGAGCAGCGCACCGACGAGAGGGGCAGGGTACGCTCGCTCAAGACGCGGCCCGGTATCCTCGGCGTGGGGGACGCTCTGGGAGAGGGCGAGATCGAGGTCGACCTCGCGGTCGAGCCCGTCGAGGGGCTGGAGCTGCTCGTCAAGGGCCAGGAGGGTTCCATCTCCGCGGTCGCTGCTTCCCCGCGGGGGACGATGCTCAGAACCCCAGACATGTACATGAGCAAGCTCATCGTCGGCCGGCAGGCCAGGGGCAGCATAGACATCGACGCCCCGGCCGCGGAGAACATCCGGGCCATCGCGGAAGCGCTGGGACGCAGGCCCTCCGAGATCACCGTCGCCGTTCTGGACAGGGACAGGCACGAAAACCTCATCGAGGAGATCCGGGAGACGGGCGCGCGCATCCACATCCGGCCCGAGGGAGACCTGACGCCCGCCATCGCGGTGGGTCTGCGCGAATCGGAGCTGCACGCCGTCATCGGTATCGGCGGGGCGCCGGAGGGGATCCTTGCGGCGGCGGTCATCAAGTGTCTCGGCGGGGAGATGCAGGCCAGGATGTGGCCGACGCATCGCTCGCAGGTCGAGAAGCTCAAGGAGTACGGGCTCGGCGACCCGGAGCGCAAGCTAACTCTCGACGACCTGATCCGGGACGACGACGTGGTCTTCGCCGCGACGGGCGTGACTCCCGGCGAGCCCCTCAGGGGGGTCGAGTACTTCAGGGGTGGGGCCCGGACCAACACGGTAGTGATGTCCACCGCGCCCCGTGTGGTAAGATTTATGGACACCATTCACGCACTCGAGCCCGAGGCCGGGCTGCAGGGTTTCCAGATTTGACAGACGCAACACAAGCAAGTCGCGCGGCATCGCCGCATTCGTAAGACTAGGAGGAGTATAGAGTGACCGAGTTGAGCACCCTCGAGCGCAAGCGCCTGAGCGATCTGCACCAGATCGCCTCTCAGCTAGGCATCGAGCAGTACCGCAAATACCGCAAGCCCGAGCTCGCGCAGATGATCTACAAGGTGGCCACGGAGCAGGCCGCGGAGCAGGCCGCGGACAGACAAGAAGTGGCGGTGGGGAGCGAGCCGGCGACGACCAACGGCGAGACCGGCGTCGCCACCCTCCCCGAGTCCGCCGCCGACGACACTGCTTTCGACGGGAGCGCTGACGGCGCGGTCGAAGCCCCGCAGCCTTCCCAGCAGCGCCGCCGGGAGCAGAGGCAGGAGCCACGCCGGGACCGCGGAGAGGAGCTCATCCAGACCGGCATCCTCGACGTGCTGCCCGACGGCTTCGGCTTCGTAAGGACCAACGGCTACAGCCAGAGCAAGGGCGACGTCTACGTCTCGACCAGCCAGATCAAGCGCTTCAACCTGCGGCGCGGGGACTATATAGTCGGCCAGATACGGCCCGCCCGTGACGGGGAGAAGTACCCTGCGATGGTGCGTATCGAGACGGTCAACGGCAAGGAGCCGCAGAAGGGCCGCTGGCGCCCGAACTTCGACGACCTGACGCCGCTCTACCCGATGGAGCGCCTGCGCCTGGAGTGGAAGCCGAACGACATCGCCCCACGCGTCATAGACCTCGTGGCCCCGATCGGCAAGGGCCAGCGCGGCATGGTCGTCTCGCCGCCCAAGGCCGGCAAGACGACGGTCCTGAAGCAGATAGCCCAGTCCATCGCCGCCAACTACCCCGAGACAAAGCTCTTCGTGGTGCTCGCCGACGAGCGCCCGGAGGAGGTTACCGACTGGGAGCGGAGCGTGCAGGAGGCCGAGGTCGTCTCCTCGACCTTCGACCAGCCCGCCGACAACCACATCGCGGTGGCCGAGCTCGTCCTCGAGCGCGTCAAGCGCCTTGTCGAGGAAGGCGAGGACGTGGTCGTGCTGCTCGACGGCATAACGAGGCTCTCACGCGCCTACAACCTCGCGGCCCCCGCGAGCGGCCGCATCCTGTCGGGTGGTGTGGACTCGGCGGCCCTCTACCCGCCCAAGAAGTTCTTCGGGGCGGCGAGGAACATCGAGAACGGCGGCTCGCTCACCATCCTCGCCACGGCGCTGGTCGAGACGGGCAGCCGGATGGACGAGGTCATCTTCGAGGAGTTCAAGGGCACGGGCAACATGGAGCTCAGGCTGGATAGGAAACTGGCGAACCGCAGGCTCTACCCGGCCATCAACATCGAGGACTCCTCGACGCGCAAGGAAGAGCTCCTTATGGACTCGGGCGAGGCCCAGAGGGTATGGCAGGTGCGCAGTATCCTCAACACCCTTGAGCCCGCGGCGAAGCTGGAGCTCCTCATAGCCAAGCTCAAGGAGACACGCACCAATGCCGAGTTCCTGCGCGAGCTGCAGCGCGTGCGCGGTTAGGATCATCTTCACGGGGCGGTCTG
>JARDZQ010000010.1 GCA_029240775.1 Rubrobacteraceae bacterium
CATTAACGAAACGCAACGTCCTCGCAATACGAATGTAACGCTCCTCTGCTTGGTGTAGTATAGCGGCTCGATGGCGCGCACCTACCAGAGACGAGGGAGCACTGGGTCTCGCCGACGGCCCTCTTCGAAGCAGCCCGTCCGGCTACCGACATCCAAGAAGCCGCGCTTCCCTTACGGCGAACTCAGGGCGAAGATCCTACGCGTCGCGGGCATCGCCTTCTTGTGCGCCGTCGTTGCGGGTGTCGCCCTTGCTACTGGGGGGTACTTCGGCTTGATCCGGAGCGTCGAGCGGCTGGGCGAGCCGCGGAATCTCGAGACGCACCCGACCTACATCTATTCCGCTCCGCTCGCCGGCAACGAGGGCTCCAGGCGTGTGATCGGGACGATCTTCCACGGCGAGAACCGCAAGACTGCCTCCAGGGAGGAGATGCCCATACACCTCCTCAACGCGCTCGTGGCCAAGGAGGACGAGCGCTTCATGGAGCACAGCGGGGTGGATCTGTGGGGGATCATGCGCGCGCTGTACGTGGACATCCGCGCCGGCGAGACCGTCGAGGGTGCGAGCACCATAACCCAGCAGTACGTCAAGAACGCCTACCTCACCCACGACCAGACGTGGCGCCGCAAGATCAAGGAAGCCCTCATCGCCCTAGAGATAGAGCGCAAGAACGACGACAAGGACGAGATCCTCGCGAAGTACCTGAACGCCGTGTACTTCGGGAGCAACGCCTACGGGGTCGAGGCCGCCGCGGAGACCTACTTCAACAAGTCCGTCGCGGACCTGAGCGTCGCCGAGTCGGCGGCCCTGATCGGGCTGCTCTGGTCCCCCTCGACGCTCGGGGAGGACAAGGAGGCCGCCAGGTATCAGCGCGACCTCGTACTGGAGAAGATGGCCGAGGCCGGCTACATCAGCCGGCACGACTCCATCGAGGCTATAGAGGAGCCCATGCCGCGCAGGTGGCCGATGGCGCCGATGGTCGAGTCCGGGCTGACCGGGCCGGCGATCACCCGCGACTTCGCGGAGATGGTGCAGGGAGAGCTGATCGACAGGTATGGGGTGAACACGGTCCTGGGGGGCGGCCTGATCGTCTACACGACCCTCGACCTCGAGGCGCAGGTGACGGCGCGCGAGATCCTGTACGCCCCGGACGGCTATCTGCCGAGCGAGCAGTCTCCTGACGCGGCGCTCGTCTCTATGCAGCCGGAGACCGGGCGCGTCACGGCGATGGTAGGCAATAGGGACCCGAAGGCGCAGTTCAACCTGGTGACGCAGGGCCAGCGCCAGCCCGGGAGCTCCTTCAAGCCCTTCGCCCTCATCGCCGCGCTAGAACAGGGCATAGACCCCAAGACGGAATACGTCTCCGAGAAGAAGGTCTACGAGGTGGACGTCGGGACCGACAGGCGCGAGCGCTGGAAGGTCAAGAACTACGACGGCATCGAGCGCGGCACCATCAGCCTCGAAGAGGCCCTGTGGTGGTCGGACAACACGGTGTTCACCGACCTGGTCATGAACGCCGGCGGCAACGGGCTCGACGGCGGGCCCGCGGCCGTGATAGACGTCGCCAAGAAGCTCGGCATCGAGGCGGACTTCGGCGCGCGTCCGCACCCCTCGGTCGTCCTCGGCACCCAAGAGGTCTCGCCGCTCGACATGGCCACAGCGTACGCGACGATAGCCAACGGCGGCCGGCTGGTGGAGCCGACCATGATCTCCCGGGTCGTCAGCGACGAGGGGAAGGCGGGAGAGGAGGTGCTGTACGAGGCGCCGACCGAGCCTGAGGGGAGGCAGGTCATCGAGCCCGAGATAGCACACAAGGCGACGGAGATCATGATCGGGGACGTCACCGAGGGCATCGCCGAGGACGCTTCTCTGGGCGAGCGGCCAGTCGCCGGCAAGACGGGTACAAGCGAGAACTTCTTCGACGCGTGGTTCCTCGGCTACACCCCGCAGTTGCTGACGGGTATCTGGCTAGGCTACGCCGAAGGCGGCCAGACACTTGAGTACGACCTGGAGTACTCCCGAGAGCTGAACGGTCTCGCAGGCGGCATAACCCCGGCCCAGATCTGGAAGACGTACATGGAACAGGTACTCGCCGGGGATCCAATAAAACAGTTCGAGGGCGTGGAGATACCCACAGAGGAGCGCACCACCCCGGCAGACACGGGACGGCGGGAGACCATCCAGCCAACCACCCCCGGAGGCATCCCCGTTGTCGCCCCCAACCCCGCCAGCGAGCGCCTGAGCAGAATGAGCCCCTCCAGCGCCGGTCCTTCGAGCGCGGCGCCATCGAGCGCGGCACCCTCGACCGCCGCACCTTCCACCGTCAGTCCTTCGAGCGCAGCCCCGTCGAGCGCAAGTCCTTCCAGGAGTGACGGAGGTCGCGGCCTTCGATAGTCTTGGGCCGCACGGAGACATTCTGGTCTCCAAGCGCCAGGTAGCGCCAGGGTAGTTCCGTACCGCGCGTGATCCCTACGCGGGTGGTGGCCACGATATCCGGCGGCGGCTCGCCTCGTGAGATCATCAGGTCGCCATGCGTGAGATCCTGGCCGTCGTGCGAGAGGTCTATACCAAAAGCCTGGGTGAGCCTCCCGGGTCCGTTGCACAGGCCCGACTCCCTGCCGCGGCGCAGCGCCATGATGTCGCGCCCCTCTAACGGCCGCAGTGCCCGGATGAGGACGGCGCTCCCGACACCGTCCCCTTCGCAGACGACGTTGAGCAATCGATGTACCCCGTAGGAGAGGTAGACGTAGGCGAGTCCCGGCCCGCCGAACATGGTGCGGTTGCGCATGGTCGGGCCTCTGTAGGCGTGGCACGCGGGGTCCTCGGGCCGGTAGGCCTCTGTCTCCACGATGGCGCCGGACACGAGCCCTTCGGGAGTCCTGTGGGAGAGGACGCATCCAAGGAGGTCCACCGCGACCTCTCGGGGGTCCCGGTCGTAGAAGGCGGTGCCTAGAATATCCTCGGGGACTCCGGCTCTCCGGTGAGGTCCGTGATGCGGCGGGAGAGCTCGTCGAGGTCCAGGCCGGCCTCCGAGCGGATCGAGGACTTCAGCAGCGGCCTGACCTGACCTATCTGCATCTGCAACTCCCTGAGCAACTCGATCGTCCCGCTCTCGGGACCGACCATGTCCCGCAGGATGGTGCCCTCCGTCCGGCCCGCCGTCAGCGGATCCGAAATACCTTCGACGTAGACGAGCGTGCGGCGACCGGGCCCGCGATCCTCCTCGATGGGGACCAGGGCTACGATCCTGTCTGCCCTTACGTACTTGCCAAAACCCAGGGGAACGATGCGATCAGGCACAATCTTCATAGTACACGTACTTTAACATAGCGGCTCCCCTGCGAAGCCGCTATATTCACGTACGTGAGAGCTCAGAGGCTGGTCGGGGACAGGGTCGAGCTGCGGCGCCACGCGCCTGAGAACTACCGGCTCTACGGCGAGTGGTACGGGGACCCGGAGATCTGGCACCTCACGAGTTGGACCCCAGCACCCCTGAGCCCGTCCTCGGTAAAACGGCTCTTCAAAGACAGGGAGCACTCCCCGACTGACGACTCCTTCGCCATACACATAAGAGGCGATAAGGACCCGATTGGCATCATCAGCCTGATGAACATCAGCGAGGCGAACGCCTCGGCGGAGCTCTCCATCATCGTTGGCCATCCGGAGGATCGGCATCACGGCTACGGGGCGGAGGCCATCGCCGTGCTCCTCGACTACGCCTTCGGAGAGCGCGGTCTGAACCGCGTCGGCCTGAGCGTCTTCGAGTTCAACGAAGACGCCATCGCCGCCTACGCCAAGCTGGGGTTTCAAGAAGAAGGACGCCTGCGCAGGGCGCTCAGGCGCGACGACGCCTTCCACGACGCCATCCTGATGAGCGTACTCAGAGAGGAGTGGGCGGTTTCTTAGTTAGCTCACTTTACAGTGAGGATGAACCTCCGGAGTCGAGGACCGGAACCCCTCGCCTAAAAACCCCGAAGCCTTCGAGCCTTGTATCGCGAAGGGCGCAAACCGCTCTAGCCTCAGATATGACCTAGCTCCTGACCGTGGCGCCGAACTCCTCCCCCAACCGGGCCGCGATGCGTCCGATCTCGGCGTCTACCCCCTCGTCGGTCAGCGTCTCCTGCGCCTGGAAGGTGAAGCTCAGAGCGACGCTCTTGTGGCCTTCGGGCACTTGCGGACCCTCGTAGACGTCGAAGATGCGAATCTCAGCGAGTATAGGACTCCCCAGCCCCTCGATGGTGTCTAGCATGTCGCCGATCGGCACCTGGGACGACACCACGACCGCCAGGTCCCGGTTCACGGCGGGCACGTTCACGAAAGGTTCGAAGCGCGGCTCGGGGTCTGGCTCGCAGGCGCCGAGATTCAGCTCGAAGGCCGCCACAGGCCAGCCGTCCAGCTCGAACCTCCCGGCGACCTCGGGGTGCAGCTCTCCCACCCATCCCACCTCAGCTTCGCCGACCCGCACCACCGCGGAGCGGCCAGGGTGCAAGAACGGTCTCTCCGACGGCTCGAACCGTGCGCCGGGGACAAGGCGCTCGACGATGCCTTTCGCCTCGAAGAAACCGGCCCGGAAGCTCGGGGTGTTCCAGCCCGCCGGACGCACGGTGCCGGCCAGGACCAGACCTACCCTTGGGATCTCCCGCACACCCATCAGGGAATACTCGTCCGGCCCCGCATCAGGGCCGGGCCGGTCGGTCTCGCCCGCGATCCGAAACCGGATCGCGGCCCCGCGCACTCCTTCGGGCGGAGGGTGCGGCTCGAATGTGTTCCCCACCTCGAACAACCCAGCGCCCCGCGCCCCGAACGAGCGGTTACGGGCCACGGCATCGAGCAGGCCGGGCAAGATGGAAGTTCGGAGGTACTTGCCCTCGGCGCTCAAGGGGTTCTGGACGCGGACGGCGCTGTCCTCGCCAGCACCGAGGACTTCAAGCCAGCGATCCGGACCGAACGGGTACGTAAGCGCCTCCGCGAAGCCGACGTCAGCGAGCACGTGCCTGAGCCGGCGGAGCCTCTGCTGGGAAGGCGTGAGGCCGCCTGGTTGCGAGATCTCCGGCAGCATCTCGGGCACCTTCTCCAGCCCCATCAGGCGCCCGACCTCTTCGATCAGGTCGGCCTCCCGCCGCAGATCCCTGCGGAAGGTTGGCACCGTCGTGGAGAGGCGCCCGTTCTCCTTCTCGATGCTCAGGCCGAGCCGCGTTAGCCGCGCCGCAGCCTCCTCCGAGTCTACCGGTATGCCGAGCAGAAGCTCCGCGCGCTCGACGCGCAGCGGCACCCGCCAAGGCCTGACGGGCTCGGGATAATGGCTCAGGGTATCCTCGGCGACAAGCCCGCCGCAGACGGAGGCAATCAGTGCCGTCACCCGGTCCATCGCGTAGCCGACCATGTTGGGGTCGAGTCCGCGCTCGAAGCGGCCCGAGGCGTCGGTGCGAAGCCCGAGCCTCTGAGACGTCTGCATGATGTTGGTGCCGTCGAAGGTGGCGACCTCGACTAGCACGTCGGTGGTCTCGTCCCCCACCTCCGCGTCCTCGGCGCCCATAACGCCGGCGATCACCAAGCCCTTCTCCTCGTCGGCTATGAGGAGAACCTCCTCGTCGAGGGCACGGGTCGAGCCGTCGAGGAGCGTGATCCTCTCCCCCTCCCTTGCCCTGCGCACCACGATGCCTTCGCGCACCTTCTCTGCGTCGAATGCGTGGATCGGCTGTCCGGTCTCAAGCATGACGTAGTTGGTCGCGTCCACGACGGCGTTTATGGGACGCATCCCGGACGCGTAGAGGCGCTGGCGCATCCACAGTGGTGCCCGGCTCCCCGGGGCGACGCCGGAGACCCGCCGCAGGTCGTAGCGCGGGCACAGGTCTTCGGCCTCGACACGCAGCCCGTAGGCCCCCGTTGGCTCACCGCCACTTCCCGGAGAAGTCTCCGGGATGCGGTGGTCCGTTCCCAGCACGGCTGCCAGCTCGCGGGATACACCGATCATGCCCCAAAGGTCCGGGCGGTTGGGGAAGACGTCTATCTCCAGCACCGTCTCACTGACCGGAAAGTAGTCGGCCACGGGTCTACCGACCTCGAAGGAGTCGTCGAGGAGCAGAATGCCGCCGTGGTCCGACGAGATCCCGAGCTCCCGCTCGCTCATCATCATCCCGTAGGACTCCAGGCCCCGCAGCTTCGCCTTCCCCAGTTTCGTCCCGTCGGCCATGACGCTACCCGGCAACACCACCGGCACCTTCGCGCCCGGGTAAGGGTTCGGCGCCCCGGCCACGATCTGGACCTCACGTCCCCCGAGATCCACGCGCGCGACAAAGAGTCTGTCGGCGTTCGGGTGCGGCCCGAACTCCCGAACCTCGCCCACCACGACCTCGCCTTCGCGAATCCCGAGCCGCGAGACGCCGTCCACCTCCTGCACGCGCAAAGAGATGAGCTCGACCAGCTCATCGGCCGAGAGGTCGAAGTCCACGTACTCGCGAAGCCAGCTTAACGGAACGCGCAAGATCCTACCTTTCCAGGGACGTCGCCCGAACCCGTCGTAGAGTTGCACGCAACGTATCTACGAGCAACGTCTCTACAACCGGCAAACATTTGTACGTGTAACGTCTCTACACTCATGCAGCGCCTCTAAAATTGCCGCAAGAACCGGAGATCGCCCTCGAAGAAGAGCCGCAGGTCTGGGATTCCGTACTTGACCATCGCCATGCGGTCCGGGCCCATCCCGAAAGCGAAGCCGGTGTACTCCTCCGGATCGTAGCCAACCTCTTCGAGCACCGCCGGGTCCACCATCCCCGCCCCGAGCATCTCGAGCCAGCCAGCCCCCTTGCACAGCGTGCAGTTGGGGTCGTTCCCGCCACAGACGAAGCAGCTGAGGTCCATCTCCACGCTCGGCTCGGTGAACTGGAAGTAGCCCGGCCTGAGCCTGACCTTCAATTCCTCCCCGAACACGTGGCGCGCCATCGCCGCTAAAGTGCCTTTCAGGTGCCCGAGAGTTAGGCCCCTGTCAACCGCGAGGCCCTCGATCTGGTGGAACATTGGGGTGTGGGTCGGGTCGGAGTCGCGCCGGTAGGTCCTGCCGGGACAGACCACGTAGACCGGCGGCTCTTGCGCGAGCATCGTGCGGATCTGGACGGGCGAGGTGTGCGTCCGCAAGACCAGCCCCTCGTCCAGAAAGAAGGTGTCGTGCTCGCTGCGGGCCGGGTGCTCTGGCGGGATGTTGAGCGCCGTGAAGTTGTAGTAGTCGGTCTCGACCTCGGGCCCCTCGGCCACCCGGTAGCCCAGGCCCACGAAGAAGTCCACCACATCGTCTATGACCCGCATCGACGGGTGCAGGTGCCCCTTCGGGAAAGGCACGCCGGGGAGCGTAACGTCCACGGCCTCCGTCCGGAGGCGGGCCTCCCGCTCCCCGGCGGCTAGCTCGTTCGTCCGCGCCCTCAAGGCTTCCTCTATCTCGCGCGAGGCGAGGTTCGCGGCCCGCCCGACCTCCTTGCGGTCCTCCGGGGACAAAGAGCCGATGGACTTCTTGATCTCGGTGATCTCCGCCGATCGTCCGAGGAAGCGTACCCGCACGTCTTCGAGGGCTGCAGTGGAGCCGGCGGCAGCGACGGCGGAGAGGGCCCCCGACTTCAGCTCTTCTATACGCTGGATTACCGCCATACAGGGCGCCTATGGTAGCACACGCATATACGCCTCGTAGAGCAGAATTGAGGCGGCTATGGCGGCGTTGAGCGAGGCCGCCCGCGAGGGTATGGTGACCCTCATCCAGCTCACCGCCAGTACCTCCTCGGGCAACCCTGCGCCCTCCGCGCCCACGACTATCACGAGCCTGTCACGGGGCAAGGTCTGCGGCGCGCTCCCTTCACCCGCAATCGCCGAGGCGGTGGCGAAGCCTGCGTCCCGCGCCTGCGCCAGAAAGCTCAGTGAGTCCAGCTCGCGGGCGACAGGCGCGTGAAATATGGAGCCCATCGTGGCGCGAACGGTCTTGGGATTATAGAGGTCGGCGCAGCCCTTCGAGAGGGCGACACCGGCCTCAAAGGCGTGAGCGGAGCGGATGACGGTGCCAACGTTGCCCGGGTCCTGCACGCTGTGCAAAAGGACGAGCCGCTCGCGCGTCGAGAGCAGGGCCTCCGCGCCCACGTCCAGGAAAGGAAAGACCCCGACCGGACCGGTCGGGGTCGTGAGCGTGGAGAGGCGGCGGACGTCTTCTGCAGCGGTAAAGAGCCTCAGGGGCGGCTTCTTCGACTCCAGGACAAGGCTCGCACCCTCCGCCAGAAAAAGCTGCTCCGCCTCCCGGTGCTTCTTCCGGTAGAGCCTGGCTGCCCGCTTGAGCGAGACCTCCGGGGCGCGCCGGCTAGCCGTCGCTCGCCTGCGCTTTTGCCGCTTTGTCCACGTCACCGACGGTTATGCGACCGTCCTTGCCCGTGCCCTCGACGCCTCCGAGGTCGACGCCGAGCTCCTTGGCTTTGCGCTCGGCGGCCTCGGTGGCGTGGACCTTGCCCTCCTCTTCGGCGGCCTGCTCGACGTCATCGACCACGACCTGGCCCTCGGCGCCGGTGGCCTCAACCGACTCCACGTCCACGTCCAGCTCCTCTGCCCGGCGCTCGGCGGCCTCGGTAGCCTCTTGCTCCCCGGCCGGCTCCGAAGCGGCCTTTCTGGGCCTAGACTTCTTCGGTTTCTTCGCGGGGGGCTGCACCTCGGGACGCTGCCACTCGATCTGGATGCGCCGCTCGACGGGGTCGCCATTCAGGGCGTTCTTCACCTGGGCCACGATAGCAGCGAAGGCCTCGGGCTCGGTGGCGGCCAAATCGGCCAGCACCTTGCGGTCCAGGTCTATCTCGGCGAGCCGGAGGCCGTGGACGAACCGGGAGTACGACAGGCCGTGCTCGCGTACGCCGGCGTTGATGCGCTGGATCCAGAGCGACCGGAAGTCTCGCTTGCGCTGCTTGCGTCCCTCGTAAGCATAGACGCCGCTCTTCCATACCTGCTCTTTGGCCCGCTTGTAGGAGGTGTGTTTGGTTCCCCTGTAGCCCTTGGCCTGCTCGAGCACCTTGCGGCGCTTCTTGCGGGCGTGGAGGCTGCGCGCCGTGCGTGCCATGGGCTACCTCACCCCCAGAAGGCGCTTGATGCGCTTCTCGTCCTTCGGGTTGACGGACGTCTCGGTGTTCAGACGCCGCTTGCGCCTGGTGCTCTTCTTCTCCAGCATGTGGTTGTGGCCAGCCCGGCGGCGCCTGAGCTTGCCCTTCTTTCGCACCTCGAAGCGCCGGGTGGCGCCCTGGTGGGACTTCATCTTCGGCATCGGTCTCCTCCACGTTTCGTCGTTACTCTGCTACAAACCGGGCTCGCGGCACGGGAGAAGAGCCGTTTCGCTCCGGACTGGGCGCTATTGTATCAAACTGTTGCTTTATCTGCGAGCAGCCCGCTCCCTGCGGCTACCTGACCGGGCAGCAGGCTTCTCAGCCTGCTGGGAGTCTTGCGCCTCCTTGTTCTCTTTCCTCGGGGCCATGACCATCACCATATTACGGCCGTCGAGGTTCGGCTGGCTCTCGATGCGGCCCAGGTCCTCCAGGTCGCTCGCGAGCCGCCTGAGGAGCCTCTCGCCCAACTCCGGGTGCTGCACCTCGCGGCCCCGGAACATGATGGTCACCTTGACCTTGTCGCCGCCGCGCAAGAAACGCTCGACGTGACCTCGCTTGGTGTTGAAATCGTGGTCGCCTATCTTCGGACGGAGCTTGATCTCCCGCACGTTCACGTTCACCTGCTTCTTGCGGGCGGCCTTGCGGGCCTGCTCCTTCTGGTACTTGTACTTGCCGTAGTCCATGAGGCGAACCACCGGCGGATCCGAGTTAGGGGCGACCTCGACGAGGTCCAGATCCATCCTCTCGGCGATGTCCGTCGCCTCGCGGATGTGCTTTATCCCCAACTGCTCGCCGTTGGCCGAGATCAACCGCACGGAACGTGCCCGGATCTGACCGTTGATCCTCGGCTCTTCTTCAGTCGCTACTGTGCACCACTCCTCTCAAATACGAAGTACGGGGGCCACGGGTTCGTCCAGCGATGGTACTCGCTAAGGCGTCGAACCGACGCAGGGCCCCAACTACCTCCATGATTATACCCCCCGCCTGCTAACCGTGTCCACACGCTCTCACTCACGCGCGAGTACCTCCCCGAGCACCCGCTCGGCGAACGCCTCGACACCCACCGCCTCCTGCTTCTTCTCCCCACGCCGGCGAACGTTGACCGCGTCCTCCCCCACCTCGGCGTCGCCGACAATGAGCAAGTATGGGATCTTCTGCCGCGCGTTCTCCCGGATCTTCTTCTGCATGCTGTTGGCCGAGTCGTCCACCTCCACACGCAGACCTCTATCGGCGAGGTTACGCTGCACCTTCCATGCGTAGTCGAGGTGCCTGTCGGCTACCGGGATGACGACCGCCTGCACGGGCGAGAGCCACACAGGGAAGGCGCCGGCGTAGTGCTCGATGACCACGGCCATGAACCGTTCGGTCGTCCCGGTAACGGCGCGGTGCAGCAAGACCGGCGTGTGCGCTCTGCCGTCCTCGCCGACGTACTCGCACCCTAGCCTGCCAGGCTGGAAGAAGTCGACCTGTATCGTCGAGAGCTGCCACTCCCGCCCGAGAACGTCCCGCGCGATAAAGTCCGCCTTGGGCCCGTAGAAGTTGGCCTCCCCGACGCCGGGGTAATACTCGATCCCCGAGGCGTCGAGCGCGGTGCGCAGAGCCTCCTCGGCGCGCGACCAGCGTTCGTCGCCCGCCAGGTACTTGGGGTCGTCAGGGTCGCGCAAACTGAGACGAACCCTGTAGTCCGTGAAACCGTAGGTATCGAGAACCTCGCGGATGATCTCTAGCGCCCGCCCGAACTCTTCCTGGACCTGCTCCTCGGTGCAGAAGATGTGGGCGTCGTCCTGCGTGAGCGCCCGCACCCTGGTGAGGCCCGTGAGCTCGCCGCTCTTCTCGTAACGGTAGAGCGTGGCGAACTCGGCGTAACGCAGGGGTAGATCGCGGTACGAGTGCACCTCCGAGTTGTAGAGCGTCATGTGGCTCGGGCAGTTCATCGGCTTGAGGCGGTAGCGCGTCTCCCCATCCACCATCGGCGGGAACATCGAGTCGCTGTAGTGCTCGAGATGGCCGCTCCTCTCGTAGAGCTTCTCGTTGACGAGGTGACCGGTCCACACGTGATCGTAGCCGTGGCGGCTCTGCACCTCGCGCACGTAGTCTTCCATGAGGCGCCTGAGCATCTCACCCTTGGGCAAGAACAGCGGGATGCCCGCCCCCACCTCCGGCGAGAACGTGAAGAGCCCGAGGTCTTTGCCGATCTTGCGGTGGTCGCGCTCGCGCGCCTCTTCAAGGCGCCGCAGATAAGCCTTGAGTTGTTTCTCCGTTGGCCAGGCCGTGCCGTAGACGCGGGTGAGCATCGGGTTGTTCTCGTCGCCGCGCCAGTAGGCGCCTGCGATGTTCTGCAGCTTGAACACGCCCAGAGAGCCCGTGCTCGGGACGTGCGGGCCGCGGCACAGGTCGAAGAACTCGCCCTGGCGGTAGACGGAGATGTCGCCGTCGTCGAGGCCGTGGATGATCTCCAGCTTGTACGGGTTGTCCGCGTAGAGCCGCTCGGCCTCCTTCTTGGAGACCTCCTCGCGCTCTATCGGGAGGTCGCGCTCGACGATCTCGCGCATCCGCTCCTCGATGCGTGGCAGGTCCTCGTCGGTGATGCGGCCCGCGACCTCGATGTCGTAGAAGAAACCGTCCTCTATAGGCGGGCCCAGAGTGAGCTTGCTCCCAGGGTAGAGCTCCAATATCGCCTGCGCCATCGCGTGTGCCGTGGAGTGCCGGAGCACTTCGAGACCCTCGGGAGAGTCTTTCGTGACGACCTCGAACTCCCCGCCGCTGTTAAGGGGGGCGTCGAGGTCCACGAGCCTCCCGTTGAGCTTCGCCACCACGGCGTCGCGCAGCAGGCGAGGCCCGATCCTCTCGGCCACGTCGCGGGCCCGGTCGCCGGGTCGTATCTCCAAGTGTTTCCCATCGGGGAGCTTAACAGCCGCCATCTGCCTCCCTTCGGTCGGCGCTATCAGCCCTCGCCACTACCGTCCGGTGCGTCGCCGGTGCTCGTTCGACTAACATTCCACGCAAGAGATGCTATCAGCAAACGCGTCGGGCAACGCCCCCGAGCAAAGCTCAGACGCTGATAGCTGGCCGCTGAAAGCAGGGCCGAAGGCCCTAAGAGTGGGCGATAGCGGATTCGAACTACCGACCTCTTCCGCGTCAGTGCGAAGCAAGGATACCGCCACTGTTCTTGATCTCCTAGTATCCATGCCCGAATGGTATCTGGTTGAGAAGAAATTCGGCGTACTTAAACCCCACTACGGTGCCACTCCCCCACCACCTGAGTCACGCTTCAGCGAGCGAGAAGAGCGAATCCGGGACCCCTAAGATGTAAGGACCCCGGTTCGCTAAGAAGCTTCTAACTGAGTGCCTGCTACGCTAGTTACCCGCCTCCGCAAACGCAGCAGATTCAGAGGGTACCGGCACCTTTGCCACGTTGCCGTCGCAGTTCTTGAACTTATCGCCTACATCGCCTACGCAATAGTCCGTTCCGATGCCACCATTGATCACGTCGTTGGCTGGTATGCCATCCGCGCCATTGACGTAGTCGCCTTGGTTGCCACCAACCATCCTGTCCGGGCCTTGGCCACCCTCCAAGTAGTCATTGCCATGGCCGCCGAGGAGTTTATTGGCCAAGGAGTCGCCGTATAGATCGTCGTCCTCGTTGTCGGTGCCAAGGGTGGTGTTGTCGTTTTGGTTGATGCCCTCGATGTTGGAGGTATCTGTGGCAGGATCGGCGGGATTTGCGTCCTCGCCGATCTCGCCAGCAAGCGTCACGTTCTGCTCCGTGGCGATCGTTGAAGGTGCCTCACCGTCTACGACGCTCTGCTCAGTCGCCTCACCGCATCCGAGCTCGTCAGGCGAGTCGACGTCTTGGCCAGAATCAGGGGTAAAGGTTGCAACCCACTGGTACTTGCCGAGCTCGGTGGGCGTGTACGGATCTGAGGTGTACTGGCCAGAGCCGGCGGAATCCTCATCGTCCGGGACATCCTCCGTATCCGAGAAGAGGAAGTTGTGCTCCGCGTTAGGATCCTCGGGGTCGGGGTCGACGCAATCATCCTCGCCGATGACCGCGTCTGCGGCGAACGGACCGTAGAGCTTGAACTCAATCGTCCCTGTAGTGCCTTCCGGCACGTCGAGGGTCGCGACGTCGCTGATCGTGCCATCGGGCAGTGTCGCGTCGCTCGCGTCAGTTGTCAGCGTCGGGGTCTCGCCTTCGGAGGGTTCTTCGGGCAGCGCCCCCGCAGGTTGACAGGGACCTTCTGGATTTTCTAGCTCCGTGGCGCCGTTTTCTAGCTCCGTGGCGTCGTTTACTAGCTTCGTGTCGCCGTGCTTCGCGTGGGCCGGCCAAGCGGGACTGGCCACTGATATGACATGGCCTTTGTGGCAGATGGGGACTTTCGCCTGTCCATTGCTGCCTTCGCCTGGTACCGCGAAGGCCACCGCTACGGTAGCCAGCACGGTAACTGTCATCACCACCACTACGCCAAGAATCGAGACATTGCGGCTCATACGAATCATACCTCCTTATGCAGGTGGGCCTGCGCTGTCTCTCTAAGTAGTTCCCTTGCAGGTAACAGCGCGTTGCAGGGACAGTGAACCGATGAGAACATTGCCGCATGAGCGGTTACTCAGAAGACCTCAGGCAGAGGATAGTCTCCTCGGTAGAAGGCGGCATGTCCAAGGCTCAGGCGGCCCGTACCTTCTCCGTGAGCCTCTCCTCGGTCAAGCGATACGCGGACAAAGCCAGTAGGGGAGAGTCTCTAACTCCGAAGAAGACCCCGGGGTCCGCTCCGAAGCTGGACGACAAAGCCATGAAGCTCTTGGAGGAGGACCTCAAAGAGCGTCCCTTTGCCACCCTCCGAGATCGCTGCGACTACATGGAGGTCATGACCGGACTCTCTGTGAGTCGCTCCACCATGTGCCGTGCTATCGCCCGGATCGGCCCCACCAGGAAAAAGGGGGAAGGTTAGCCACCGAGCGCGACGAGTTCGACCGGGCGGCTTGGAGAGTGATGGTGGCCGCGATGGTGGAGCCAGACAGGCTCATCTTCGTGGACGAGTGCGGGACGCATACCTCCCTTGGACCGATCTACGGATACGCTCCCAGGGGCGAGCGACTGCGGCTTTCGGTGCCTCGCAAGCGGGGCAAGAACACGACGCTTCTTTCGAGCATGACCATCGAGGGGATGGGACCGTCGCTGAGCGTAGAGGGAGCTACCACTGCTGTAGTGTTCGAGGCTTACGTGGAGAAAGTATTGGCGCCGAGCCTGCAAGAAGGCCAGATAGTGATTATGGACAACCTCGGAGCACATAGACCAAAGAGGGTAAGGGAGCTCATCGAGCAGCAGGGTTGCGAGCTGGTGTATCTGCCGGCCTATTCGCCTGACTACAACCCGATCGAAGAGGCGTTTGCCAAGATCAAGAACCTCCTTCGCAACGCAGCGGCCAGGACCAAGGAGGCTTTGGTAGAAGCGATAGGTGTGGCGCTATCCGCGGTCAGTGCCCAAGACGCTCGAGGCTTCTTCGAGCATGCCGGATACCGTTCATCGGCTCACCTACTGTGAAACGTGCTATAAGG
>JARDZQ010000279.1 GCA_029240775.1 Rubrobacteraceae bacterium
CCAAATCCGAAAGACCAAACCGCTCGTATAACCACCCGTGTTCTCAGTACCTGCAACGGAGACGCTATGGCCATTGCGGAGGGTGATATTCTTGAGAGTGAAAAGAGACTGAGGAGTTCGCGCTCCGTGAGGCCTCAGCGGGCGGACGAGATATCCGATGAGCAGCTCATGGTCCGCCTCGGTGGGTCGCGAGTCGAGGCGACCATCTCCACACTCTACGATCGATACAGCCGCACGGTTTTCGGGGTAGGGTTAAAGATTCTTGGCGACCACTCTCTGGCCGAGGAGTTGGTCCAAGAGGTGTTCTTGAAGGTGTGGCGTTCGTCGCACACCTTCGATTCTGCACGGGGCAGCTTCTCTACTTGGCTTTATCGGGTCACGCGCAGCTGCGCTGTGGACCTGTACCGCAAGCGGGCCGACAGGGTTCGCCCAGTAGGCGACGGAGAGTCGCACATCGCCGCCGCTCCCGATTCGTCCCCCGATCCGCAGGAGATCGTGGACGACTCTTGGTTGTCCTGGCGGGTGTCTAGAGCCTTGGAAGAACTAGACGCGGCGCACCGAGAGGTAATAGAGCTCGCCTATTTTGGGGGGCTCTCTCAAAGGGAGATCTCGGCACGAACCGGCGTGCCCATAGGTACTGTCAAGACGAGGACAGCGCGCGCTTTCAAGAGATTGCGCCAAGAGCTTGCAGTGGGGGATACTCCGCAGGAGGCCTCACGATGAAGTGCACAGACGTTTCTCCCAACCTGGCGGCCTTCGTCGTGGGCGGGATGGAGCCTGAGGAGGCAGCCGAGGTTCAGCGTCACATTGCTTCTTGCTCAAGCTGCCGAAACGAGCTCGAGGAGCTTGAGAAGGTGAACCGCGCCCTCCAGGCAGCACCTCCACTCGAAGACCCGCCCAGCCACCTCAAAGAAGAGATCCTTTCTCAAGTGCGCGCCGAAGAGCTGTCCTCTTCCGATGAGGCGGCAGGTCCTTCCGGAGGATATCGTTCTACATACCTCCGTTTCGTTATCGCCGGCGTAGCAGCTGCGGCCCTCGTTGCTATGGCAGCTATAGGGATCGTTTTTGGCTTGCGAGAGGAACCCCCGGTGGCGACCATCCAGCTAGTCCCGACTCCCGAGGAGGCCGCCGGGCTTGAAGAGTACTGGGGCGTGGCCGAACTACATCAGCTGCCCTTAGGAAACCAACAAGTGGAGCTGAAGCTCAACAACTTCGACGAGCCCGAGCCGAACAGCTACTATGAGCTGTGGTTCGTATCGGGAGAGAAGCGGATCAGCGCCGGCTCCTTCACGAGCGTGGGGAAAGGCGAGACCAGAGTATTGCTTACGGTCGCACCCGAGGCCCGAAACTGCCGCACACTGCTAATCACCGAGGAGCGCGCGGACAACGATCCTGCCCCCAGTGAAAGCGTGGCCCTTATTGGCGAGATGCCTTAGTACTTGCGTATTCTAGGTCTCTCTTGTCGAGTGGATTCGGTCGAAGCTCCTACTTGCTCATGCAACGCAGGATGTAGTTCTGAACATCCCAGAAAGGGAACGCACGAAGCTCCGAGGCCCACCATCTAGGCAGCTCGGTGAGAAACGATTGAGCGCATAACCAACACACATGAGCACCTTGTGCCCCCAGTGTCAGCTAGACCAAAGCCAACTCTTTCTCGGAGGTTTCTCAAGTCAGCCGGACGCTAAAGTGCAGCCCAGGGTGCGACATGTACGGAAAGTGAGCTCCGCTTCACCGCCCGGCTCGCGCACGAGGTAGACGGTCCAACGGATCTACGCCTTGAACTGTTGCCGTTCACAAGACCCCGGAGCTACGCTCAACATGCAAGGCAGGAATAGTATGTGTTCGCCTACTACCGCTTCGCCCTCGTTGCGGTGGTGGCCGTAGTGCTTTTCTCCTCCGGTCCCTGACCGCCGCCGTTCCCGCATCGTATGATGTGCCCATGATCGTGGACAACGCCATCTACGTGGACGGACGCCGAACGGCCGAGCCCTCCTCGTTCCACGAGACCCACGAGGCGGTCCGCCGAGCGGGTGGGTTGGCCTGGATCGGGCTGCACTCGCCCACCGAGGAGGAGTTCTCCTCGGTGGCCGGGGAGTTCGGGCTGCACCCGCTGGCCGTGGAGGACGCCGTCAAGGCCCACCAGCGGCCCAAGCTGGAGCGCTACGACGGTACGCTCTTCGTCGTGCTGAGGCCCGCCCGCTACGTCGACGAGACCGAGACGGTGGAGTTCGGGGAGGTCCACGTCTTCGTGGGCGAGGACTTCGTGGTCACGGTCCGCCACGGAGAGGCGTCCGAGCTCGGGAGGGTGCGAACCCGGCTGGAGGGCGACCCCGGGCTACTGCGGTTGGGACCGGCGGCGGTCCTCTACGCCGTCACGGACAGGGTGGTCGACGACTACGCCCCCGTAGTGGCTGGTCTGGAGAATGACATAGACGAGATAGAGTCCGAGGTCTTCTCGGGCAACGCAGGGGTCAGCAGGCGCATCTACGAGCTATCGCGCGAGGTCATCGAGTTCCAGAGGGCCACCGAGCCGCTCCCCGGTATCCTCGGCGAACTCATCGGTACCGCGGAGAACCCCGAACTGCAGCGCTACCTGCGCGATGTCCAGGACCACGCCCTGCGGGTCACCGAGCAGGTCGGGAGCTTCCGTGTGCTGCTGCAGAACATCCTGAGCGTGAACCTGACCCTGGTAGGTCTCTCCCAGAACGAGGAGGTCAAGGCCCTCACCCAAGCGAGCATAGCCCAGAACGACGAGGTCAAGAAGATCAGCGCGTGGGCGGCGATCCTGTTCGCCCCCACCCTCGTGGGTACCGTCTACGGGATGAACTTCGACCACATGCCCGAGCTCCACTGGGCACTGGGCTACCCGTTCGCGCTGGCGCTCATGCTCTTGATCTCCGTCTCGCTCTACCTCGTCTTCAAGAGGCGCGGCTGGCTCTAGCATAGTGCCTCCTGCGGCTGGCCGGCGCATCCCCACGACTCCGTTTGTTGCTGTTACTTCGGGGTTCCTATGGCTTTATAAGTACGAGCGATCTCTCTTGAGATGGTCGCTTCCAGCCGTTCGGCGAGCGAGTCACAATCGCGTAATAGCTAGTACAGCGCCACCTCGAGCCTCGGCTCCTGCCCTACCGTGGTAGAGAAGTGGACCTTCAATCTGTTGTAAGTTCGGATATCCTCCGGGAGTGCGTGCTGACAACGTTCCATCCTAGCTCCCGCGACCATAAGATGTGGCGCTTCCACATCTTATGGTCGCGGGAGCTAGTCTATTTTTCACCGATACAGGACCGAAGGGCGGTTACGTCCCGCCCCTATTCACCACCTCGGATACGAACCTTCGGAAACACGTCTTCTAGGAGGTTCGGTGAATAGGCGAAGGAGAGGGCCACGACCGGTATCGTCCTGGCCCCCTTCCCTCTGTTGCTAGAATGACCTTTTAAGGGGTTCTCACTCAGTCGCGGTAGGCTTTATGTTCTGGTTAAGGCGGAACAGGTTGTTCGGATCGTACTTTCGCTTGAGCGCCTTGAGCCGGTCGTACTTCTTTGCCCCATAGGCCCGGCGGATGCGCTCCTCACCCTCCTCCATCAGGAAGTTCACGTAGACGCTCGTGTGGTAGGGCTCCAACGCCGACCAGAAGTTCCTGACCCACTGCCGCTCCTCGTCGAAGCCCTCGGACCCCTCGGTCGCGCCGGTGATGTTGTACGTATGCCCCGCGCTGCGTCCGCCGAAGGCCGTCTCGTCCTCGCCCACGCGCGCGACCGCCCCTCCACGCTGCCAGAGCGTCAAAGCAGTAAACGGGGACTTGATCCGCAACGCGTGATCGACGGTGATGTCGATGACCTCGTCGGTTAGCTGCGCGACGTCGCAGGCCCGAATGTAGTACCACCGCCCGTGGGGGAACGACGGATCGAACATCGCCTGGTGGGCGAGATAGGGTTTGGGCAAGCACACATCGAGCACTGGCGAGCCAAACTCTTTGAGCGGCTTCACGA
>JARDZQ010000280.1 GCA_029240775.1 Rubrobacteraceae bacterium
GTTCGTAATAGTTGCGTTGCCACACCTTCGCGCCTGGAGTGAGCCGAACATCGTTAATACGCCTGGTGGACGCGGTCTGGAACACCCCGATCAAACGCCCAAAGGTTTTGCCTTTTGTAGGGGTAGTTCGCGAACCGCCCCTACCCGACCGTAACCCAACCGGCCCTACGGCAACGACACCAGCCGCGCTACGAAGCCTGGATCTCGCATCGCCGCCTCACCAACCAGAACAGCATCGGCCCCCGCCTCCCGTAGCCGCCGGCCATCATCTACCGTCTTGATGCCGCTCTCGGCGACGAGTGTTGCGCCCACAAGACGAGACGCGAGCCGCTCGAAAGTGCCCAGGTCCACGGTGAAGTTCCGCAGATTCCGGTTGTTGACGCCGACGACCCTTGCGCCGGACTCAAGCGAGAGCTCCGCCTCCTCCTCGTCGTGTATCTCCACCAGCGGCGTGAGGCCGACCTCGACGGCCAGGGAGACGTAGCGGGCGAGCGATGCGGCGTCGAAGAGCGCCGCTATGAGGAGAACGGCGTCGGCGCGAGTTCCCGCCTCGAGAACCTGTACCTCATCCACGGTGAAGTCCTTGCGGATCACCGGCAGTGTAGTGACCCTGCGTGCGGCGTCGAGGTCCTCGAGGGAGCCCTTGAAGCAGTCTGGCTCGGTTAGGACGGAGAGGCAGCTCGCACCCTCGCTCTCGTAGCGGGCGCCCAACTCGGCTGGGTCAGCCTCGCGGATAAAGCCGGCCGAGGGCGAGGCGCGCTTGATCTCGGAGATGACGGAGAGGCCGGGAGCTTCGAGCGCCCCGGCGAAGTCCCGCTTCTCGAAGAGGAGTGCTCGCTGGTAGAGGGCTTCGAGGTCCGTGGTCTCCTTGAGTCTCTCCGCGCGGCGGAGTGCGGCGGCGGCGAGCTCGTCGAGGACTGTGGCGCGGCTCATACCTTGCCCGCGATGCGCCGGGTCGTGTGGACGAAGTCTTCGAGAGATCCTATGGCGGCTCCGCTACCTATGGACTCTTCCGCCAGGCGCAGACCCTCTTCGAGAGTATGTACTTTGCCGGAGACGTAGACGGCGGCTCCGGCGTTCAGGAGGACGATGTCTCTGGCGGCCCCCCTCTCCTCGCCGGAGAGTACGTCGCGCAGGATGCGGGCGTTCAGGTGGGCGTCGCCGCCGAGGAGGCCGTCCGGGGCGTGACGGGCGAGGCCGAGGTCTTCGGGGGAGATCTCGTACTCCTTGATATTCCCTTCTTCCACCTCCACGATGAGCGTCTTGCCGGTGACCGTGATCTCATCCATCCCGTCCATCCCGTGCACGACGAGCGCCTTCTCCGCTCCCAGATCCCGCAGCGCCTCGGCTACGGGCCGCACGTAGGCACCGCCGAAGACACCGACGACCTGGCGCCTCGCCCCCGCCGGGTTGGTGAGCGGCCCGAGCAGGTTGAAGACCGTGCGGAAAGGCAGCTCGGCCCTCACCGGAGCGACGAACCTCATCGCCGGGTGGTGGGTGCGGGCGAACATGAAGCCGATGCCGGACTCCCTGATGCACTTGCCGACCTGCTCGGGTCCGAGCTCTATCTCCGCCCCGAGGGCCTCGAGGACATCGGCGCTTCCCGCCAGGCTCGTGGCGGCGCGGTTGCCGTGCTTGGCTATGGTCACGCCGGCGCCGCGCGCCACGAAGGCGGCGGCCGTGGAGACGTTGATCGTCCCCTTCGCATCCCCGCCTGTCCCGCACGTATCGACGACGTCTTCCGGTGCGTCCACCTTCGCAGCGAAGCGGCGCATCGCACGGGCGAAGCCGACGATCTCCGAGACCGACTCGCCCCGCACCCGCAGGGCCGTCAGAAGCGCCGCTGTCGCCGCCGGA
The DNA here is from genome assembly GCA_029240775.1 of Rubrobacteraceae bacterium. Taxonomy (GTDB): domain Bacteria; phylum Actinomycetota; class Rubrobacteria; order Rubrobacterales; family Rubrobacteraceae; genus JALYGY01. The sequence goes on from JARDZQ010000280.1 coordinate 1,858, forward strand.
GGCACCGTCCCCTCCATGATCGTCTCGAGCGCACGCTCGGCCTCGCCCTCGGTCAGGGGCTCGCCCGCGGCTGCCTTGCGCAGGACTTCACGCAGCACCGCTATGCCTCGAGGAAGTTCTTCAACAGCTCGTGACCGCTCCTCGTCAACACGCTCTCAGGGTGAAACTGGACGCCTTCGACGGGCAGGTCGCGGTGCCTGACGCCCATGATCGTACCGTCCTCCGTGCGCGAGGTGACGACGAGGTCTTCGGGCAACGACTCGGGCTCGATGACGAGCGAGTGGTAGCGGGTCGCCTCGAAGCTTTGCTGGATTCCTTTGTAGACACCCTCGCCGTCGTGCACGATCTTCGCCGTCTTGCCGTGGACGGGCTCGCCGCGCACCACCCTCGCCCCGAAGGCCTGCCCTATGGCCTGATGGCCCAGACAGACGCCGAGGATCGGGACCCGGTCGGAGACCTTCTCTATGAGCTCGACTGAGACGCCGGCCTCGTTGGGCGTGCACGGGCCGGGCGAGACGACTATCCTGTCCGGGTGGAGATCGAGGACCTCTTCGGGCGTGACCTCGTCGTTGCGCCGAACGAGGACCTCCGCGCCCAGCTCCCCGAGGTACTGGACCAGGTTGTAGGTGAAGGAGTCGTAGTTGTCTATGACGAGGACCCGCATACCGTCGAAGATTTTAGCCGATAAGCCGCACCCCAACAGCGAGGAGGCGAGTTGACCCTGATCCTGACCGAAAGGGAGGTCGAAGACCTCCTCGACATGCCCTCGACGCTGGACGCGGTCGAAGCGGTCCTGCGCGACCAGGCGGAGGGCAGAGCCACGAACCGCGCCCGACGCCGCGTGGCCCTCCCCAGGAGCGGCCTGAACTACATGGCCGCCGGCGCCCCCGAGATGGGCGCTCTAGGCATGAAGGTCTACACGGTCGCACGGTCTGGCGCCCGCTTCTACACGCTGCTCTTCGACCCGGAGGGCGGGGAGCTCCTCTCCATCTTGCACTCGGACAAGCTGGGCCAGATGCGCACCGGAGCGGCGAGCGGCGTCGCCACGAGGCACCTGGCGCGCGAGGACGCGAGCACCTTAGGTCTCTACGGGGCGGGCTGGCAGGCCGAGAGCCAGCTCGAGGCCATAGCCGCCGTCAGGGACCTCGAGCGCGTCATCGTCCACAGCCGCAGCGAGGAATCGCGCAAACGCTTTGCCGAGAAGATGAGCGAGCGGCTCGGTATGGAGGTCGAGACAACCCACGCCCCCGACGAGCCCGCAGCCCAGGACATCGTCGCCACCGCGACCTCAGCGAGGGAGCCTGTACTTCTAGGCGAGTGGCTCAGGCCCGGGGCGCACGTCAACGCCGCCGGCTCCAACTTCCTGTTCAAGAGCGAGATCGACCGCGAGGTCGTCAGCCGCGCGAGCTTCGTCTGCGTGGACTCGCGCGAGGAGCTCGGCCTCGAAGCCGGCGACCTCCTCAAACCCTTGGAGACCGGCCTCATCCTCCCCGAAGCGATCTACGAGCTGGGCCAGGTCATAGCGGGCCAGGTGGAGGGCCGCCGCGGCCCCGAAGACATAACCCTCTTCGCCAGCCAGGGCCTCGCCCTGGAAGATATGGCCGCAGCCCGCGTAGTCTACGACAGGGCCGTCGAGCGCGACGCGGGCCGCGAGATAGAGTTCTAGCCATCAGCAATGACCCGGTAGGCTTGCTGCGAACCGACAAGCGGCTTAAAGTCAGTCCGCACACGACTGCCGCGCAAATGCCAAACGGATTTACCATCAACGGAGAAGCTGACAGCTGACCGCTGATAGCTGAAAGCTAGAGCAATCGAAGGGAGCAAGACCTTGGCCGAGATCTTCGAGAACCCGCCGCAGATGGGCGAGAGCTACGAGCCGCTCGGCACGGCGGAGGTGGTAGACCACGACGGCCGTATCCTTCGCCTGAGGTGCGGCTCGACGGTCGTGGAGGTCTCAGTCCTCGCGCCCGACCTCTTCCGGGTCGGGGCTTTCCCGGACGGGGGCAAGCCGCGCTACTATTCCGAGGCCATAGCGAAGCAGGATTGGGAGCCGGTCGAGGTCTCGATGGAGAGGTCGGACGGGGAGATCACGCTCTTCACCTCTGCGGCGAGCGCGC
>JARDZQ010000281.1 GCA_029240775.1 Rubrobacteraceae bacterium
CCTGGGGTATGCCCCTGGCGCTCATCTGCGCCTGGTTGTAGAAGATGCGCCCGAAGTGCTCCCGGTCGGGGAAGACCTCGTCCTGCAGGGGCAGGAACGCCCCTCCTGAATCGACGAGATAGATGCATGGCAAATAGTTCTGCTCGGCTATCTCCTGCGCCCGCAGGTGTTTCTTGACGGTCATCGGGTAGTAGGTGCCGCCCTTTACGGTGGCGTCGTTGGCAACGACCACAACCTCGCGCCCGGAGACACGCCCGACCCCAGTGACTAAGCCCGCCGCTGGAACGCGTCCGTCGTACATACCGAAGGCCGCCAGGGGCGAGAGCTCCAGGAAGGCCGTGCCCGGGTCGAGGAGGCGTTCGATCCTCTCCCGCACAGGCAGCTTGCCGCGTTCCTTGTGCCTTCTCTGCGCCTTCTCCCCTCCTCCACGCCTGGCCTCGGCCGAGATCTCGCGCAGCTCGTCCACAAGCACCCCGAAGCGTTCGGCGCTCTCTGCGAAGGCCTCGCTCTTCGCATCCACGAGGGTTCTTAGCCTGCTCATCTTTCCCCGTTCGGGTGGCTCGCCTTTGGAGGCATGTTAACTACCACCTACGGCATGCGCCACCATGCCGGGAGGAGTGTGCGGCGAGAGGATTGGCTTCGACCTCCCGTGTCCGTGGCATATTGCTGGGGCTGCGACAGTAATGACAGGATCAACGCCCGCCTCCGGAACCTTGCCCGAAGAGGGGACGCAAATCCTCGATGCGCTCGTAGGTCCACCACAGATAGTTCCGCGTCCCGTCCCGGCGCAGCGGGTGCAGATCGGCGTTCTCCGGGTCTTCGAGGAAGGCGTCGAACGCCTCCTGAGAGAGCCACTCCATCAGGATCATTACCTGGCGCGGCTCTACCCCCGGCCCGCCGACATCCAACGCCTCCCCCAGCCGGCCTAGCGCCACAATCCGCCCACCGTGTTTCTTCACAGCGTCGGGCGACCGGCGCGAGTACTCGTGGTACAGATCGTTGTCCGCCAGGTCGAACAGGTTCAAGGCGTAGAGTGCCAAAGGGACCTCCCTTCCTCACCGGATGTCGGCAAGATGCTACCGAAGCGCGAAGTGTAAATTATCCGGCCGCCGATGAAAGAACGTGGATTCCGGCTTCGAGCGGGCCGTCGAGAGACGCGCTGGCTCCTTCGCCCTCATCCGATTTCGAGCACGATGAGCAGGTCTCCCGCCTCGACGTTCGTGCCAGAGGCCACGGCTAGCCGTTCGACGGTCCCGCCCGCCGGGGCCCGGATGGCCGACTCCATCTTCATCGCCTCGATGCTCCCGATCTGCTGCCCGCCAACGACCTCTTCGCCTTCGTCGACCGTGAGCGTCACCACCCCGGTCATCGGCGCGGCCACGTGTCCGGCTTCGCCGGGGTCAGCCTTCTCGCGGGCAGGGACTTCGGGTTGCAGCGAACGGTCCTGGGCGTCTATTGGCCGGGGCTGGCCGTTTAGCGTGACCAGTAAGGTCCTAATGCCACGCCCGTCGGCCTCCGTTATGGCTTCGAGCCGTACGTAAAGCCGGACGCCGGGCTCCAGGTCCACGGCCAACTCCTCGCCGGGCTCCAGCCCGTAAAGAAACGCCCGGGTTGGGACCACCGACACGTCGCCGTAGCGTTCCCTAACCGCGGCCTGCTCCTCCGCGGGTCCTGGCAACATCAGGCGGTTCAGCGCCGGTCTGCGGTCCTCGCCGCCCAGAGCCGCCCTATCTTCGCCGGAGAGATCATCGTCGTCGGGGGACCCCTCGCGGCCGGCGAGCGCCAGGGAACGGAACGGCTCGGGCCATCCCCCGGGCGGCGTGCCCAACTCTCCGCGCAGGAACCCTAGGACGCTGTCTGGCAGGTCATGTGATGCGGGATCGGTCTCCAAGTCGGCCAGGGAGATGTTCGCGGAGATCAGGTACAGGGCCAGGTCCCCGACGACCTTACTGGTGGGCGTCACCTTCACAAGGCGGCCCAGCAACGTGTCGCAACGGGCATATAGGGCCTCGACCTCCTCGAAACGCTCGGCGAGCCCCATAGCGTCCGCCTGCTGACGCAGGTTGGAGAGCTGTCCGCCGGGGATCTCGTGCCGGTAGATGGTGCCTGTCGGGGAACGGAGCCCCGCCTCGAAGGGAGCGTACAGAGTCCGCACGGCCTCCCAATAGGGTTCGAGATCCCCCAGGGCTTCGAGCGAGAGACCGGTCGCGCGATCGGTGTGGTCGGTGGCCGCCACGATCGCGGCCAGCGACGGCTGGCTCGTCATGCCCGAGAGCGGGGCCGCGGCGCCGTCTATAGCGTCCACCCCAGCTTCCACTGCCGCCAGGTAGGTGGCGAGTTGCCCCCCTGAGGTGTCGTGGGTGTGCAGGTGTACCGGCAGGTCGAACTCGCTCTTCAAGGCAAAGATGAGCTTTCGTGCCGCCGGGGCGCGCACCAGGCCCGCCATGTCTTTGATGCAAAGGATGTGCGAGCCGGCGTCGACCAACTCCTCGGCCAAGCGCAGGTAGTAGTCCAGGGTGTAGAGATCTTCGTTCGGGTCGGAGAGATCGCCGGTGTAGCACAAGGCTCCCTCCGCCACAGCTCCGGCCTCCAGAGTGGCCTCGATGGCGGGACGTATGTGGTCCACGTCGTTATTGGCGTCGAAGATGCGGAAGATGTCCACGCCGGTCACGCTCGCCTCGTCCACGAAAGAGCGCACTACGTCCGGCGGGTAGCGGGTGTAGCCGACGGCGTTCTGGCCGCGCAGGAGCATCTGCAAACAGACGTTGGGGAGGCGCTCCCTGAGACGGGCCAGCCTCTCCCACGGGTCTTCGTGCAGGAACCTGAGCGCGACGTCGAACGTCGCCCCGCCCCACACCTCGGCAGAGAAGAGCTGGGGCATGGTGTGGGCGACGTGCGGGGCGGCACCGAGCATGTCGAAGGTCCTCATCCGGGTGGCGAAAAGCGATTGGTGGGCGTCGCGCATCGTCGTGTCGGTCACCTGGAGAGTATCGGTCTCGCGCAGCCAGCGGGTGAAGCCTTCCGGGCCGAGGTCCAGCAGCCGCTGCCTGGAACCCGGCGGTGGGTCTCCCTGCGGCAGCGGCGGGAGCTTGGTGCGCGGGTCGGGTACCGGGGGCGGCGGCCCGTGCGGGCGGTTGACGGTGACGTCGGCGAGCAGGGCCAGGAGCCGGCTCGCGCGGTCGGCGCCGGTCGAAACGGCGGTGAGGTACGGCCTCTCGTCGATAAACGAGGTGGTCGCCAGCCCGGCCAGGAAGTCCGGCTCGGAGAGCACCGCCCGCAAAAAAGCCACGTTCGTCGCCACGCCGCGCACCCTAAACTCGGCCAAAGCGCGGCGAGCACGAACGGCTGCGGAAGGCAGATCCGCGCCGTGGGCGGTGACCTTCACCAAGAGCGAGTCGAAGTACGGTGTGATCTCCGTGCCCGCGTACGTGTTACCGCCGTCCAGCCGGATGCCCGCCCCACCGGGAGAGCGGTACACCGAGATACGGCCCGTGTCCGGCCTGAAGCCCTGGGCAGGGTCTTCAGTGGTCACGCGGCACTGCAACGCCACGCCGCGCTGCCGGATGCGGTCCTGGCTAAGGTCGAGATCCTGCAGCGTCTCGCCCCCCGCGATACGAAGCTGGGCGTGGACCAGGTCCACATCGGTCGTTTCCTCGGTGACGGTATGCTCCACCTGGATGCGCGGGTTCATCTCAATGAATACGTGACGCCCGTCCTCGCCGACCAGGAATTCGACCGTGCCGGCGCCCAGGTAGTCTACGGCGCGCCCGAAGCTGACGGCGGCCTCGCACAGACGCTCGCGCAGCCGCCTCTTGAGGTTCGGCGCCGGCGCTATCTCCAGCACCTTCTGGTGGCGGCGCTGTACCGAGCAGTCCCGTTCGAACAGGTAGATGCAGTTGCCCTGCGTGTCGGCGAACACCTGGATCTCGATGTGACGCGGGCGCTGCAGGTATTTCTCGGCCAGCACCTTG
>JARDZQ010000282.1 GCA_029240775.1 Rubrobacteraceae bacterium
GTGATGGCCTACCGGCTCGCGGAGGCGGGTCTCCGGGTCTGCCTCCTGGAGAGAGGGAAGGCGTATCCGCCCGGTTCGTTTCCCCGCAGCCCGTACCGGATGAGGACGAACTTCTGGGACCCCAGCGAGGGGCTGCACGGGCTGTACAATTTCTGGGGCTTCCGCGGCCTCGACGCGCTCGTCTCGAGCGGGCTCGGAGGCGGATCCCTGATCTACGCGAACGTGCTGCTGCGCAAGGACGAGAAGTGGTTCGTCAAGGAGGACGTCCTGAACGGCGGCTACGAGTACTGGCCCCTAACTCGCGCCGAGCTCGACCCCCACTACGACCGGGTAGAGAGGATGCTGCGCCCGCAGAGGTACCCCTTCGACCGGTCGCCATACGACGAGACCTCGAAGACCAGGGCCTTCAGGACGGCGACCGAGCGCCTCGGGCTCGAGCCTTTCCTGCCCAAGCTCGCCGTGATCTTCGCCAACGAAGGCGAGGCGCCCATGCCGGGCGAGCCGATCCGCGAGGAGCATCCCAACCTTCATGGCCGGACGCGCTACACCTGCCGGCTGGTCGGCGAGTGCGACTTCGGGTGCAACTACGGCAGCAAGAACTCCCTAGACTACACCTACCTCTCCGAAGCTCAACGCCGCGGCGCGGACCTGAGGACGCGCTGCGAGGTCAGGTCATTCGAGCCGCGGGGCGGAGCCGGCGGCGGGTACGCCGTTCACTACGTATACCACGATCCCGAGCGGGAAGGGCACAAGACCGACACCTCTAACCTACCCCTCCAGACCGTCACCGCCGACCGCCTGGTACTTTCGGCGGGGAGCCTGGGCTCCACGTACCTGTTGCTCAAGAACAGGAGCGCCTTCCCGCGAGTGAGCAGGCGTCTAGGTACCCGCTTCGGCGGGAACGGCGACCTGCTCACCTTCGCCATCAAGAGCTCCGAGGAGAGTGGCGGAACGAGGGTACCGCGCGTCATCGACCCTGGGTACGGCCCGGTTATCACGAGTGCCATCCGGGTCGGAGACGAAGTCGACGGCGAGGAGGGGAGGGGCTTCTACCTCGAGGACGCCGGTTTCCCCGAGCACCTCGCCTGGATCCTGCAGGTCTTCGACACCCCGGGGGCGCTGTGGCGGTGGCGCCTTACGGCGAACAACCTCATCAGGAGCTGGCTCGGGAGAGAGCCAGAGAGCGACCTGGGAGCTGAGATCTCCGAGTTGCTCGGCCAGACCGAGCTCTCCGCCGGGGTTCTCCCCATGATCGGGATGGGACGCGACATCCCGGACGGCAACATGACCCTTCGCGGAAGCAAGCTGGACGTCGACTGGCGCAAGCTCAAGTCGGGGCCGTTCTTCGACCGTCTGCGCGACACGGCGCGAAGGATCTCGCGCGAGCTCGGCGCCGACTTCGAGGACAACCCTATCTGGTACCTCGGCCGGGTCATCACCGTGCACCCTCTGGGCGGCTGCCCGATGGGGCGTGACGAGAGAGAGGGCGTCGTGGATGCGTACGGCGAGGTCTTCAACTACCCTGGGCTATACGTCGCCGACGGCTCCGTCATGCCGGGACCGGTCGGCCCTAACCCGAGCCTGACCATCGCAGCCCTGGCTGACCGCTTCGCCGACCGGATTCTCGAAGGAGCCAGGAGCACGGCCGGAACCGCCAGCCGGTGATTGGTATGACGGTGGATCACACGGAGGTTGTCGTGAAGAGATCACACGAAGAGACAGATGCGAGCGACGATCGAGGCCGGCAGGGCTTACGCGCGGCGCTCCCTCACGAGAGAGGGCTACCTCGACCCGTCGGGGAGAACGACGAGCGTGACGCGCCTAAGTAGAGACGGGAGGGCAGTGAGATGAACACTCGCAAGAGCGTCCGCTTCACCGAGGGGATGAAAGGATACGTCACGTTCGGAGAGAGCGACTATGAGCGCGGCGCCAGGGAGGGACGCAAGAGCGGCACCCACCTGATGTTCCACCTCACCATCGAGGTGGACGATCTGGATCGTTTCACGTCCGACCCGAGGCGCGAGGCAACGGCGGAGGGCTGGGTCGGCTGCGACGCTCTCGGCGACAGATTGCCGGTCGAGAAGGGCGACTTCAACCTCTTCGTAGACGATAAAGATCCGGCGACCAAACGCATGCTCTACCGGCTCTTTTTCCGGGACGGCGCAGGGCACCCGGTCACGCTGACCGGCCACAAGGTCATAAGGAACGACCCGAGTGCCGACGTCTGGCCCGACACGACGACCCTCTACACCCGCCTGCTGCAAGGACACGTGGATGAGGCGGAGGAGCCCAACGCGCACGTCGTCGCCTCGGGGATCATCTGGATCTCACCGCTCGACTTCCTCAAGCAGCTCACCACGTTCCGCGCTGAGGGGCCCTCCCCCCTCTCCCGCATCACAGCGCTCGGCCGGTTCGGCGCCCTCTTTATGGGACAGCTATGGCAGGTCTACGCGCGGCGAGCGATGCGCCGCGCTCGAGGGTACAGGGGAGCACACACCAACCTGATAAGGAACGCCGGACGCCGCCTCGAGGAGTCAAGAGCACAGGTGCCCAGGAGGACCAGCGTAAGTTCAGGCCTGGTGGAAGAGGTAGTCCCCTTCCGGGCCGCGGACGGGATGGAGTGCAACCTGATCCACGTCCAGAGCAGCGCGGCCCCGACCAAGGGGCCGGTACTGCTCGTCCACGGCGCCGGCGTGCGCGCCAACATCTTCCGCTCGCCTGTGCGGACCACGCTCGTGGATACCCTCGTGAAGGAAGGTTACGACGTGTGGCTCGAGAACTGGCGCGCCAGCATTGATTTGCCGCCGAACTCGTGGACGCTCGATCAGGCAGCCGTCTACGATCACCCGAAGGCCGTCCAGACGGTAGTCGAGCAGACAGGGGCCGATGAGATACAGGCCGTCATCCACTGCCAGGGTTCGACGAGCTTCATGATGTCGGCGGTCGCCGGACTGGTGCCCGAGGTGAAGACGGTCGTGGCCAACGCCGTCACCCTGCACCCGGTCGTCCCCGAATGGTCTCGGTACAAGATCACCTACCTCACCCCGACGGTGGGAAGGCTGCTCGACTATTTGAACCCGCAGTGGGGCCTCTACTCGCCGACGACGATGTCCAGGCTCATTACGCTGCTCGTCTTGCTCGTCCACCACGAGTGCGACAACCCGGTCTGCAAGATGGTGAGCTTCACCTACGGCTCCGGTTTCCCTGCGCTCTGGTCACACGAGAACCTGAACGACGAGACGCACGAGTGGCTCAAGAAGGAGTTCGCCCACGTGCCCATCACCTTCTTCAGGCAGATGGCGCGCTGCGTCGAGGAGGGCCACCTTGTCTCGGTCGAGGGGATGAGCGAGCTGCCCGAGAGCTTCGTGGCCGAGCCGCCCCGGACAGAGGCCCGCTTCGCCTTCCTGGCGGGCGAGAAGAACCACTGTTTCCTACCGGAGAGCCAGAAGAGGACCTTCGAGTTCCTGGACTCAATCGACAAGAACCACCACTCCTTCCACCTGCTGCGCGACTACGGGCACCTCGACGTGTTCATGGGCAAGAACGCGCACCGGGACGTCTTCCCGCTGATCCTGACCGAGCTGGAGCGAGGTGAAAGATAGATGAGGATACCCAGACGGCTAAGGCGTCAGTCGGGACGCTACGCGCTGGTGGACGGGATCCCCTACCAGCTGCCCGTAGACTCCCAGAACTCCCCGGCCCTCGTGGCCGCCTTCCCGATCAACGCCGAGAAGGCGAAGAAGCTGCTACCCGGTAACGAACTCCATCCGGCCCGCATCTTCGGCAAGGGGGTTCTGCTCCTCACCGTCGTCAACTATCAGTCCACCGATATAGGCAGGTACGTCGAGTACATAACCACCATCGCCTGCACCCACGGTCCGAAGCCAGCGCCGGGATTTTTGCCCTTCGTGTTCAGGCGGTTTTTCGGGTTGGGCGGCTACGTGTACGACATGCCCGT
>JARDZQ010000283.1 GCA_029240775.1 Rubrobacteraceae bacterium
GGCAGCTGGGCTCCAGTCCTACCAGGGGGACGCCGCGCTCGACGAGCGGGAAGAGCAGATCCAGGTTTCGCCGCGCGTTCTCCCTCGCCGCGTCCACGAGGCCCTCGGAGAGCATCGGCCGGCCGCAGCAGACCACTCTTGGCAGGTGGACCCTCGCTCCGGCGGCGGCGAAGAGTCGGACAGCCCCGACCCCTATCTCGGGCCGCTGGTACTCGTTCCAGGTGTCGTTGAAAAGCGCGACCTCGGCCGGCCCCGCACCCTGCGGCAGGGAGGGGAAGTGCCTCGAGAAGGTCTGCCTCGCCACTCTGGGCAGGGAGCGGCGGGGGTCTATGCCGGCGAGCGCGGCTGCGCGGCGGGTCAGGCGCGTGCCCGCGGCGGCGTTGTAGAGGGCGGGGAAGAGCGCGGCGAGGGCGAGTTGCCTGCGGACGTGTCCCGCGGCTTTCTGCCGTAGGGAGAAACCGTTCCTTTTACCCATCTGGGAGAGGACCTCGGTCTTCATGCTCGCCACGTCTACCTGGGAGGGACACTCGGTCTTGCAGGCCTTGCACCCGACGCAGAGGTCCATGACCTCCTTCATGCGCTCGCCCGTGAGCTCCTCGGGAGGGAGCGTGCCGTCTATCACGGAGCGGAGCATGTTCGCGCGAGCGCGCGTCGTGTCGTGCTCGTCGAGGGTGACCATGTAAGAGGGGCACATCGTGCCGCCGGTCTTCTTGCGGCACAAGCCGCTCCCGTTGCACAGCTCGACCGCGGCCGCGAAGGATCCCTGATCCGAGAAGTCCAAACTCGTGTTTATGGGGAGGCGCCTGCGGCCGGGACCGATGCGGAGCTGGCGGTCCATCGGTGGGGGGGCCACGATCACGCCGGGGTTCAAGCTGCCTTCAGGGTCGAAGAGCCTCTTGACTTCCGCGAAGGCGCGCAGGATCTCCGTCCCGTACATCTTCTCGAGGAACTCGGAGCGGGCGAGGCCATCGCCGTGCTCGCCGGAGAGCGAGCCTCCGCACTGCACGACGAGGTCCGCGACCTCCTCGGCGATGCGCCGCATCCTGGCCGTCCCCGAGGGGTCTGAGGTGTCGAGCGCGGGCCTGACGTGCAGACACCCCACGCTCGCGTGGCCGTAGAAGCAGGCCCACGTGCCGTTCCTCTCGACTATCTCCTCGAAGCGCCCTATGAACTCCTCGAGCCTCTCGGGCGGCACCGCGGCGTCCTCGACGAAGGCGACGGGCTTCTCTTTGTCCGTCGTGCCGAGAAGGAGCGGCAGGATGGACTTGCGGAGCTTGACCGTCGCCTGCATCTCACCCCTGGTTCGCAGCGGCGCCGCGTGGTTCGCCCCGACTCCGCGGGCAATCTCCTCGAGCCCGGCGAACCGTTCGTCGAGTTCTTCGTCCGTGCCGCTCCACTCGACGAGCAGGATGGCCCTGGGGTTACCTTGGATGAACCCCGTAGAGCCGGCGTAGGCGGTCGAAGCCCGCGCCCGGCTTATCGCCACGGTGTCAAGGAGCTCCAGGGCCGAAGGGCCGGACTTCAGCAGCTCGACGGTCGCGCGAGCCGCGGCGGTGAGGGAGTCGAACTGCAGGGAGGCGAGACCTCTCCGCCTTGGGAGCTCGGCCAGGCGGAACCCGGCGCGCGTCATGACCGCCAGGGTCCCTTCGGAACCGCACACCAGGCGTGTGAGGTCCACGGTCTCAGGGTCAACGAGGGCATCGAGCCCATAGCCTGAGACGCGCCGGATCATGCGCGGGAACCGTCTTTTTATCTCGTCCGCGTACGACTCCCCGATCTCCAGAGCCCCGCGCAGAAGCCGGGCCCCGGCGTCGGCGTGCCTCGCGCGCCTCTTCGCCTCCTCCCGCGAGAGAGCCTTCAACTCCACCGTCTCGCCGTTCGCGAGCACGCAGCGCAGCGAGAGCACCTGATCCGCGGTCGTCCCGTAGACGATGGAGCGCATCCCGGCGGAGTTGTTGCCGACCATCCCGCCCAGAGTGGCGACGTCGGAGGTCGAGGTGTCGGCCCCGAAGACGAGGCCGTGCGGCTCGACGAGGGCGTTCAGCTCGCCCTGGATCGTCCCCGGCTCGACCACGCAGCGCCTCGCTTCCGGATCTATGTTCACCACCCGCTGCATCTCGGAGAGGTCGAGAGCGAGCCCCGGTGCGGTCGCCTGTCCCGCCAGCGACGTGCCGGTGCCGCGGGGGGTTATGGGGAGCCCGATCTCTCGCGCCGCGGCGAGCGCGAGCTTCACATCCTCCTCGGCGCGGGCCACGACGACGCCGACGGGTTTGCGGAGGTAGATCGAGGCGTCCGTGGACCACAGCGCGCGGGAGGCCTCGTCCGTATGCGAGTAGCCTTGCAGGCGACCGTCCAGAGCGGCGTGCAGCCGCCTTGCCAGAGACCCGGTCCTCTCCCCGATCATGGGCCAAGTATAGTCTGCGGGCCTATCTCCAACCAGGGGTACAATCCCTGGGGAGATCGAGCAGGCGGAGGCACAGCTGGACGAAGACAGGCTTCGGGTGATGAGCTTCAACGTGCGGGGCTCGTTCCGCGACCGGGACACGCCCAACGCCTGGGACGCCCGAGCCGCGCTGAACGTCGAGACGATCATACGCAGCTCCCCGACCGTGATCGGCTTTCAGGAGCTGCAGGGCGGCAACCTCCAGACGTACGGGGAGAAGTTGCCCCGCTACGAGCATATACTCGGACCGGAGTACGGCAACGAGGCGCGCCCCAGCCTGAACGCGATCTTCTTCGACCCGCACCATCTCCGCCTGCTTGATTCGGGCGGTTTCTGGCTGAGCGAGACGCCACGGAGATACTCGTCGAGCTGGAACTCGAGGGTCGTCCGTTCAGCGAACTGGGCGCTTTTCGAGTCCTCCGGCCTCTCGCTCCTGCACCTGAACACGCACCTCGACCACGCGAGCAGTCTCGCGCGCAGGGAGGGTAGCCGCCTGATCCTCCACAAGGTAACCAAGCTCCTGCGGCGCTACGGAGGCGACACGCCGGTCGTCGTGACGGGGGACTTCAACTGCCGTCCCGGGACCCCTACGTACCGCAACTTCACGGAGGGCGGCTTCGTGGATACGTACCTCACAGCCGACGACACAGCCCGGGAAGGGGCGCACACCTTCCACGCCTTCAAGGGCCCGCTTTACCGTGACGCGCGTCCCGGCCTCGGGCCTCGGCGGATAGATTGGATCCTGCTCAGAGACCCGCGGGGGCGACTGCGAATGTTGTCGCACTCTGTCGTGCGGGATCACAGCAGAGAGACTTACCCGAGCGACCACTACCCCGTGCTCGCCGACCTGGCGCACTGAAAACCGGCTCGACGTACAAAGAGAGGGAGCCCTGACAAGAGCTCCCTCTCGAGGAGTCCGGCGTCTTTCCTCAGGCCGCGGTGCGGAAGGCCTCCCCAAACTCGCCCCTGGCGAGCATGCGTTCGGCCTCGCGCTGCAGCTGCCTGACACGCTCGCGCGAGATGTCGAGCTCGTCGCTGAGCTGGGCGAGCGTGGCCGTGTCGCGGTCGCCGAGGCCGTAGCGCCTTACCAGCACGTAACGATGACGCTCGGGAAGGCGCTCGATGGCCTGCTCCAGCCCCGCCGTCTCCATCTCGCGCATGACCTCGCCCGGCGTGTCGGAGGCACGCTCGTCCTCGATGAGGTCGCCGAGCTCCGAAGAGCCTTCGTCCGAGCTCAGAGGCTGGTGCAGGCTGCCCGCATCAGGCATCGCGCTCTTGACGTCGCGTACCTGCTCGACGGTCCACCCGAGATCCTCCGCGACCTCCTCGTCGGTGGCGTCGCGCCCCAGCGCGGTGGAGAGCTCGTTGTAGGCTCGGGCCATCTTGCGCATCTTGTCCCCCATGTGCACGGGGACCCGGATGGTCCTGCCCTTGTCTGCAACAGCCCTCTGCACCGCCTGACGGATCCACCACGTAGCATACGTAGAGAACCTAAAGCCCTTCTCAGGGTCGAAC
>JARDZQ010000284.1 GCA_029240775.1 Rubrobacteraceae bacterium
ATCTGGACCTGGACGTGCTGGAGCTCCGGATCGACGAGCTCAACTTGGAAGTGGAGGACCTGCAACTTCAGGTCTCGCTGCGAACCCAACTCGCCGGCTTTGTGAACATTAGCGCCGGGGTGAACGCGAACCTGGGTAAAGTCAAGCTGGGGCTCAAGGGCGTCGAGGCTCAGGCGCGTGTGAAGGTGAGGCTGGAGGGCACTCTCGAAACCCTGCGACGTGCTTTGGACACCATAGACAGAAACCCACAGGTACTAGGTGGTGCTCCCTACGGTGGGGAGCAGGCCAGTGAAGACCGACAGGCCAGCCAGTCGGCGGACAGCCCGTCGGATGCGGAAGGTGGCGCCTCGGGACAGAGCACGACCGAATGGATAGAGGACCGAGGCGGCGAGGACGCCGCCGGGATCAGAGCCACTGACACCGCCCGGCGCAAGGCGGAGGAACTGGGCGTAGACCTCGCCCAGATCGAGGGCACGGGCGCCGGCGGACGCGTGCTGGTGAAAGACGTGCAGAAAGCCGCGGGGTAGCGGTTGGAAACCCCAGAAGAAGGTGGTGACGCGAAGCTTCGCCCAGAAGCTACAATACGCTTAGCCGAGACAGGAGGACCTTCGATGGCTGGCGGGAACTTCAAGCGCAGCACGGCGGAGATCATCTCCGAGCTACTCTCGGACGAGCGGGTGCGCAAGGGGCTGGACTACGTCCGTTCCGAAGAGTTCAGGGCTGAGCGGGACCGCATCCGGCAGGGAGCCGCCGACCGCCTGAAGAACGTGCGCGAGCGCTACCGCCCGAAGAGGCGTACCCCCGAAGCCGCCGCTCGCGAGAGGGAGCTCACCCTGCGCCTCGCCGAGGTCGAAGCCGAGGCCGCGGAGCTGAGGATCCGCCTCTCCGAACTCCTCGAACAGGAAGAGGAGCTGCGCGCTGCCCTTGAGGATCTATAGAGCTTCAACACCTCGAGCCCGGCCCCACAGACAACCCTATTCCAGAAGCCTTGTATGACACTAGTATGCTACTGTTTGCTCTCTCTTGTGATCTGCGGGCTGTTCGTGTAAAAATAGGCCCTCCGCATCCCGTCGCGCTACAGGAGGCAGTCCTTTGACCCGCATGACCGGCCTTTACGACCCCCTCTACGAGCACGACAGCTGTGGCCTGGGGTTCGTGGCGCGCGTAGACGGGCGGCGCACGCGCGAGACGGTCGAGGAGGGGCTCGAGGTGCTACGCAACCTGGAGCACCGGGGCACTAGTGGGAGCGATCCCGAGACGGGGGACGGGGCCGGGATACTGACCCAGATCCCCGACGCCTTCTTCCGCCGCGAGTGCAAGGGGCTTGGCATCGAGCTCCCGCCCGCCGGTTCCTACGGGGTGGGCATGCTCTTCGAGTACGGCCTCGAGGAGGGCCGCGACTGCGAGGGATCTCTGGAGAGGATCGTCGCGGAGGAGGGGCAGCGGTTCCTCGGCTTCAGGGACGTGCCTACGGCGCCGGAGCACGCCGGGAGGCTGGCGCGCAAGGTCATGCCGCGCATCCGGCAGTTCTTCGTCGAGCGCAGGAACGGCGACGCGGACGCCTTCGAGCGCAAGCTCTACGTCATCCGGCGCAGGCTCCACAAGGCGGTCGAGGAGACGCACGACGGCTACGTCGTCAGCCTCTCGTCGCGGAAGGTGATCTACAAGGGCCTGCTCAAGGGGTGGCAGTTGCCCAACTTCTACCCGGATCTCGGGGACCCCGGTTTCGCGAGCGCGATCTCGCTGGTTCACGAGCGCTTCTCGACGAACACTCTGGGTAGCTGGGAGCTGGCCCATCCCTACCGGTACGTCGCCCACAACGGGGAGATCAACACCCTGAGGGGGAACGTCAACTGGATGCGCGCCCGCGAGAGCCGGCTCGAGTCGCCCCTGATCGGGGAGGACATGCAGAAGCTCTCGCCCATAATCCAGCCGGGGCAGAGCGACTCGGCCTCGTTCGACAACGCCCTGGAGCTCCTCTACCTCGCGGGACGCAGCCTGCCGCACGCGGTGGCGATGATGATGCCCGAGGCGTGGGAGAACGACGACCTGATGGACCCGGAGCGCCGGGCCTTCTACCAGTACCACAGCGCCCTCATGGAGGCGTGGGACGGACCGGCGGCCATAGCCTTCACCGACGGGCGCATCGTCGGCGCGACGCTGGACAGGAACGGTCTGCGTCCGGCGCGTTACTCGGTGACGAAGGACGGGCGGGTCGTAATGGCTTCGGAGGACGGCGCGTTGCGGATTCCTGCCGAGGAGGTCGTCGAGCGGTGGAGGCTCAGGCCGGGACGCATGCTCGTCGTGGACACCGAGCGGAACGAGCTGTTGCACGACGAGGACGTCAAGAGGCCGTTGTTCGTGCGGCAGCCTTACCGGGAGTGGCTGGAGGCGGGTGAGATCCACCTCAACCAGCTCCCCGACGCCACGCCCGACGGGCGTCCTGAGCCCTCCAACCTCTTCGAGCGCCAGCTCGCGTTCGGGTACACGATAGAGGACCTCAGGATACTTCTCTCCCCAATGGCTAGAGAGGGCAAGGAGCCGGACGGCTCGATGGGGACCGACACCCCTCTGGCCGTCCTCTCCGAGAGGCCCCAGCTCCTGTTCTCGTACTTCAAGCAGCACTTCGCGCAGGTCACGAACCCCCCCATAGACCCGTTGCGCGAGGAGCTGGTGATGTCGCTCAAGATGTCGCTGGGCCCTGAGCAAAACCTCTTCGACGAGACGCCTGAGCACTGCCGGCGTGTCCTCATAGACCAGCCCATCCTGACGGCCGATGAGCTAGAGAAGATCCGGCGCCTCGGCACCCAGAGGGCCGCCACAACCACGCTCTCGACCCTGTTCCCGGTTTCAACCGGAGAGAAGGGCATGGAAGACGCCCTCCACCGGCTCTGCGAGAAGGCCGAGAGCGCGGTGAGGGGCGGCTCGGCTGTCCTGGTCCTGAGCGACCGGGGTGTGAGCGTGGAGCAGGCCCCCATACCGAGCCTGCTAGCCACGGCCGCAGTACACCACTACCTGGTGCGGGCCGGCATAAGGACCGGGACGACGCTCGTCGTCGAGACGGCGGAGGCGCGCGAGGTACACCACTTCGCGTTGCTCGTCGGCTATGGGGCGACGGCAATCAACCCATACCTCGCCTTCGAGACGCTGGAGGAGATGGCGGGCTCGGATCTGCTGGAGGGCGTGGGTCTCGAGCAGGCAAAGAAGAACTACGTCAAGGCCATCGGGAAGGGTCTGCTCAAGGTCATCTCCAAGATGGGCATCTCGACGCTCTTCTCGTACTGTGGGGCCCAGATCTTCGAGGCCGTCGGCCTGAACAAGGAGGTCATAGACAGGTACTTCACCGGCACGGCCTCTCGCGTCGGGGGCGTTGGGCTCGAGGAGATCGGACGCGAGGTCCTCGAGCGGCACCGGAGGGCGTTCGGAGGCGTTGAGGACGGGCCGGAGGAGCTCGAGATCGGGGGCGAGTACCAGCTCAGGATGCAGGGGCAGTACCACCAGTGGAACCAGAAGAGCATCCCGCCCCTGCAGCGCGCCGTAAAGACCGGCAGCTTCGAGACCTTCAAGGAGTTCACCCGCCACTTCGACGAGCAGAGCGCGCGCTACGCCACGTTGCGCGGTCTCCTCGACTTCGAGGAGAACCCTATACCTCTCGAAGAGGTCGAGCCCGCCGCGGAGATCGTCAAGCGCTTCACCACCGGCGCGATGTCGCTCGGCTCCCTCTCGAAGGAGGCGCACGAGACCCTGGCCATCGCCATGAACCGCATCGGCGGCAAGTCCAATACAGGTGAAGGTGGAGAGGACCCGGTCAGGTTCACGCCCGACGAGAACGGCGACAGCCGCCGCAGCGCCATAAAACAGGTCGCGAGCGGGCGCTTCGGGGTGACGACCGAGTACCTCGTCAACGCAGATCAGTTACAGATCAAGATGGCCCAGGGGTCCAAACCCAG
>JARDZQ010000285.1 GCA_029240775.1 Rubrobacteraceae bacterium
CCGTAACCGAGCGGCACCGTGTCTGCGTTGAGGCCTTCAAGGAGGGTCACTACTTCGAGCCTGGGGTCCCGGACGGCCCCCGAATCCCCGAGGGCTACGGCGAGGCCGGCGGCCTGCCCAACACCCACTACTTCGGGAGGGCGGCCGACGTGTGGTGGGTTGACGGGAAGCCCGTCGAGGGGAACGCCACGGACCCCGAGATGCTGGACGTGGGAAGGACCCTCGCCGGGATACCCGCGCGAAGGAGGCCGGACCAGATCATTGGCCCGCCCTCCTGGTCGAACTCTTTGGGCTACGGGCGCAAGAGGGGCTGGGTCCTGGAGCGCGACCAGCTCGAGCTGCACGCGGACCACATCCACCTCGGCTACATAGACGAGAGGGGCACCCGCAACGTACGTTGAACGGCCGGGGGAGGAGGAGAAAGGGAACCGCCAACTCGTGCTACAGCCCGCGGCAGCAGCCGGAGATTTAACCTAGGAAAAGAGCCGTAGCAACCACGGATATCGCGGTAATGGCCCTGTCCTCTCTTGCCACCCTCGTCGTCGCGCGCCCGGCGCGCCTGCCCAGGTAGAGAATCCCTAGCGCGACGACGAGTTCAGTCCGCAGATAAAGATAATAGTGGACGCGGACTACACGAGGCGCTTCACGCCCAACATCGTGGTCCGCAACATCGGGGCCGGGGCCGCCAAGGACATCACGTTAGATTTCTCGGCACCCCTGGAGACCTCGACCGGGCGGGACATCACCGAGTTACCCCACTTCCAGAACGGCATCAAATTCATGGCCCCACAGACGGATCTCCCCGCCGTATGGGACACTACCAGAACGTGGTGCAGACGCTGCGGGAGAAGGACCTGACGTGGGGCATCACCATCGCCTCGAAGAACAAGGACCTGCAAGGAGAGTCCTACCAGACCGAGTGGAAGATCAACCCGCTGCTACCGGAAGGCAGCGGGTACTCGGAGTTCAAAGGCTACGAGGATGAGGTGCAGGCCCTCGAGGACCACGCGAGGGCCCTGGAGAGGATCTCAGATGAGATCGGTAAAAAGGCGGGACACCGCCGCGAGTAACCGGCGGGCGACGGGAAGCCCTGGCAAGGAGACCACCGATGAGCGAACAGAGAACGAGCAGCGAGAGCCGTTTGAAGCTTAAGGCCGAGGTCGAGGCGCTCGCGGCCTCGGACGCACCGGACGAAGAGGTGCTAGAAGAGGTCGTGCGCCTCGTCCACGACGCGCACCCGCTCTGGGACTGGAGCGGCATCTATTTGCTGGTGGACGGAACCCTCCTCGTAGGACCCTTCGCCGGCTCTGAGGAGCCGCCCGAGCACTCGCGCATCGAGGTAGGCGACGGGGTCTGCGGCACCGCAGTGGCCGAGGAGAAGAACCAGCTCGTCGAGGACGTACGCGAGCTCGACAATTACCTGGCCTGCTCCCTCTCCCCGCTCCGGGCTCGTGGTCCTCATTCGCGAGGAGGGAAGGATCGTCGGCCAGTTCGACATCGACAGCGACGAGCGCGCGGCCTTCACGCACGAGAATGAAGCCCTCCTCGAGGAGCTCGCGGCCCTGATCTCACCGCGCGTAGCCTCTCTGGCCGCGGCCCGCGCGGGGTAAGCCCGGCTACCCTACCTCGACCAAAAGCCGCTCCAGAGCCTCCCTCATATCGGGCGGGAGAGCGGCAGGTCTGCGATTCTCCCTGTCTACGTAGACGTGGACGAAGTGGCCATGGGCCGCAGACGTCTCCTCGTCGTTACGGAAGATCCCGACCTCGTAGCGGACGCTGCTGTTGCCCAGGCGGGCGACGCGCAGGCCCGCGTGAACGGCGTCGGGGAAGGTGATCGGCTTGAAGTAGCGGCACTGCGTCTCGACGACGAGCCCTATGACGGAGCTCTCCTCGATGTCGAGGGCGCCCGAGGAGATCAGATACCCGTTCACCACCGTGTCGAAGTACGAGTAGTAGACGACGTTGTTGACGTGGCCGTAGACGTCGTTGTCCATCCAGCGCGTCGGGATCTCGAGGAAGTGACGGTACTCGCCCCTCGTCTCCGGCGCCTCCCTGCCGGCGGCGCCCTGTCCCCGATCTTCCAACCTCGCTCCTGACTGGGCCGTTCTCTGGACCCGCCGTATGCTAGCAGGATGCTAGTAAGGGCGGTTCGCGAACCGCCCTTACTACGCCCCTACACGAAACACCCCTGCCCCATCCAGCCGATCCGCACGGGTTTGCCTTTTTCGGCGATCACGGGCACCGTGCGGTTTCCTCCCGTTAGCTCGAGCATCCGTGCGTAAGCCTCGCGGTCCTGTTCCACGTCGTATTCGACGAAGTCCACCCCGCGCCACTCCAGATCCTCGCGGGCCGCCGCACTGTAAGGACAACCCGCCGTGACGTAGAGCTCTACCGGTTTGACCATGACGTCCCCCAGACCTCGGATCGCCTGCCACCAGAATCCCATCTTGATTTGCACCGCAAATTATAATAATGTTCGGCACTAATCCGGGTGCCGCGTTGGTGGGACGGTATCCGGGATCTGCTACAAACTGGCGAGCCTACTCAGATAGGGGAAAGGGAGGCAGCGCTCTCGGAAATTGGGGTAGTTCCCTTGCGGGGTCCGAGCAAGGGAAGGTTTGTTTGCTTGGGCTCTCTTCTATGCAGCTACGGCTGGCGACGCGGATATTCTTTCCGAGGCCGCAAGGTGGAAAGGAGGAGTGGTTCGTGACTGAGACTCAAGCCACCAGCTACGGGCCGGGGGTAGAGGAGGTTCACGTACTCTGGATCTCCGAGGGCATGAGCTGCGACGGGGACTCGGTCTCCATCACGGCGGCCACGCTGCCCAGCATCGAGGACGTGTTGTTGGGCAACATACCGGGGCTGCCCACGGTACACCTGCACAACAAGGTGCTCGACCCCTCGGTCGGCGGGGAGGACTTCCTGGGAGTCTATCGCCAGGCGGCCAACGACGAGCTCGACGTCCCGTTCGTTCTCGTCATCGAGGGCTCCATCCCCAACGAGAACATAAACGGTGACGGGTACTGGACCTCGTTCGGCAACGACCTGGCGACCGGCGAGCCCCTCACCCTGAACTGGTGGATCGACCAGCTCGCGCCGAGGGCGTGGGCCGTGGTCGCCGTCGGGACCTGCGCGACCTACGGCGGGATCCACGCCATGGCCGGCAACCCTACGGGGTGCATGGGCCTCGCGGACTACCGGGGGTGGGACTTCCGCTCCCAGGCCGGCATCCCGATCGTGAACGTGCCGGGGTGTCCGGTGCAGCCGGACAACTTCATGGAGACCCTGACGTGGCTGCTCTATCAGGCCGGGGGCATGTCGCCCATGATACCGCTCGACGACCAGCTCAGGCCGACCTGGCTCTTCGGGAAGACGGTTCATGAGGGCTGTGATCGGGCCGCCTACTACGAGCAGGGCGACTTCGCCCAGGACTACAACTCGCCCAAGTGCCAGGTGAAGATCGGCTGCTGGGGACCCGTCGTCAACTGCAACGTGACCAAGCGGGGCTGGATGGACGGGGTCGGGGGCTGCCCGAACGTCGGCGGCATCTGCATCGGCTGCACGATGCCTGGCTTCCCGGACAAGTTCATGCCGTTCATGGACGAGCCGCCGGGCGCGACGTTCTCCTCGGTCGCGGTCAAGGCCTACGGCACCATGATCCGGAAGCTCCGCAGCATAACCAACGAGACGGTCAACAAAGAACCGAAGTGGCGCCACAACAAGCAGGAGCTCACCACCGGCTACAACCCGCGCTGGCGGGCGTAGGAAGGGGCGGATAAGTGGCTATCCGAGAGGAAGTTCCGGCGGAAGCCAGGAACCTCGTGGAGATGTCGTGGGACCCGATCACCCGCATCGTCGGGAACCTCGGGATCTACACGAAGATAGACTTCGAGAACCGCGAGGTGGTGGAGTGCAAGAGCACCTCGTCTATCTTCCGCGGCTAC
>JARDZQ010000286.1 GCA_029240775.1 Rubrobacteraceae bacterium
GTAGCCGGAGACCGCTTCGATGGCGGGCTTTGCGACCTGCGAGCCGCCGGGCCCGTCGAAGTAGACGGCTCTGCGCCCGTTGTGCGTCCTCGCGAGCGCCGGGAACTGCTCGCGGACGGCCGCTACGTCGAACGTGCGCTGCATGAGATCCTCCTCGCCAGAATGGTATGCCCCGCGGCGAGTTTACACCAGGTGTAGAGAGGCGGGGGATGCTACCGTGTCTTCGGAATTCGAGGAGAGGAGAGAAGCTATGGCGAGAACCCAGATCACCAACCCCAACCTGCCGGCGCCGATGCGCGGGGGCGCCTATTCCTCCGGGGTCGAGGCGCCTTCGGGGAGAACGATCTACGTCTCAGGGCACGTCGCGTTCGACGCCGAGGGCAAAGTGGTCGGCGAGGGGGATATTAAGGCCCAGACGGAGACGGTGCTCGAGCACATCAAGACCGTCGTCGAAGAGGCGGGCGGCGGCATGGAGGACATCGTCAAGGTTACGGTATTCATCACGGACATGGGGCTCTACGACCAGATCCACGAGGTCAGGAGGCGCTACTTCGAGGAGCCCTTCCCCGCCTCCTCGATGGTCGAGGTCTCGGCCCTCATCGACCCCCGGCTCCTCATCGAGATCGAAGCCGTCGCCGTCATCCAGTAACGAAAACCCGCCCGTCCGAGCGAACGGGAGACGTCCACGCCGGGGATGACCACCCTATACAATTCGAGCGTGGGGTAGTTTAGTTCCCGTCCTGTGGCGGGATTATTAGAGAGGGACAGTCGGGGACGTTAGGGGGTTCGCCGTGCCGCTCGACTATACGTATCGTATCCAGATTCCGCACCGCGCGGGCCAGCTGGCCACGGTCGCGGGAACGATAGCCGAGGGTGGCGGCCTCATCGGGGACGTCACGACCATCAACGTCGGACGCGAGTCCTCGATGCGCGAGATCACCCTCGAGATCGAGGACCGCGACCAAGCCGAGCGGATCATAGGGATGCTGAACGAGCTGGACGGTGTCCGGGTAGTGTGGGCGCGTGACAGGGCTCTTCTGAAGCACGAGGGCGGGAAACTCGTGATCGAGTCCGCCCACCCGGTGAGGACGGTGCAGGACATGCGCGACGTGTACACACCGGGGGTTGCGCGGGCGTGCCAAGCCATAGTCGAGAACCCCTCTCTGGCGAGCGAGCTGACCATGATCGGGCGCAGCGTCGCGATCTGCACGAACGGGACGCGCGTTCTGGGCCTGGGAGATATCGGGCCCGTGGCCTCGATGCCGGTCATGGAGGGCAAGGCTGTCTTCTACCACCAGCTCGCTGGCGTCTCGGCCATGCCGATACTCGTAGACACCAAAGACGTGGACGAGTTCGTCGAGACGGTGGTGCGCATCGCGCCTCCGTTCGGCGGGATCCACCTGGAGGACATCTCGGCGCCCGCCAGGCGGGTGCTCGCCTCGGACCCGAACCCGCTCTCGCACGAGCGCGCTCGCGCGAAGGGCATCGAGATCACCGACATGCAGACCGTGATGGACGAGGCCGACGTGGTAGTCGCGACGACGGGCGTACCCGGCCTGATAGAGCCGGAGATGGTGCGCGAGGGGCAGGTGATCCTGGCGATCACGAACCCCTACCCCGAGATAGAGCCCGAGGACGCCCTCGCGGCGGGTGCCGCCTTCGCCGCTGATGGCAAGAGCGTGAACAACGTCCTCGGTTACCCCGGCATCTTCCGCGGCGCGCTGCTCTGCGGCGCGAAGCAGATCAACCCCGAGATGAAGATCGCCGCCGCCGAGATTCTCGCCTCCCTCACCACCGGGGACGAGCTCGTCCCCGACGCCCTCGACCCCAACGTGCACCTGCAGGTCGCCGGCGCCGTGCGTGAAGCGGCCATAGCGAGCGGAGCCGCCCGCCTCGACCGCGCGCCCACGGGCCTTTAGCAGAAGGCCTCCACCCCAACATGTAGGGTCTCTCGCGCGGCATGCGAAACCTCTGGCTCTCGCGTATGACTGATCGTCGCGCGAGAAGGAGCAGTGCACGGCGCCACCTCCCTTTCGGGAAGGTGTACAGAGATAGGCAAGAGCTTCAGAATGCTTCTGGCGGGAGCGTTGCTGCTCGCGCTCTCGGAAGGTCCAATTTAATGGACTGCTGCTTTAGTAGCGGCAGGTTGACCCGAGAGACGGGCCCCGGCTCTCTCCTCTTACCGCCATCGTATTCTCTGCTGCGAATCTAACTGGCTGCGCTGCCTGGGACGGACGCTTATTCTCTCTCGCGATAGAGTCTTCTCGCGCGCTCCTCGAAGGCCGCCCGATCCACCTTCATGCCCCCGGTTCCCTCGAACCACCCATGGAAAGCGACAGGTATCTTGAACCCTGGCAGGCGCTGCCTCAGAGCCGGAGCCAGCGCCTCCGGCTCCACCGTCCTCCAGGCCATCCTCACGAATGCTACCGGGCGTTCCCCGAACTCGGGATCAGAAACGGGCACCACCACGGCTTCTTCCACCCCGTCGAGTTGGATGAGCGCCTGCTCAATCTCTTCGGGCTGGATGTTCTCCCCGCCGGAGACGAAGAGGTTATCTTTGCGCCCCTGGACTCGCAGGTAGCCGTTCTCGTCCACTTCGCCGAGGTCCCCGGTGCAGAACCAGCCGTCCGCGTCTAGCAGCCGGTCCACCGCCTCACCCTCGATATAGCCGGCGAAGAGCGTCTCGCCCCTCACGAGTATCTCGTCGTCTTCCGATACCGTGACCTCGCGGTACGCCAACGGGCGACCCGAGGTATGCAACTCAGTGCGCGAGGCGCCGGGCGGCGTGGTGGTTACCTGGGAGGCCATCTCGGTGAGGCCGTAGCTCGTGTGGATCGGGAGCCCGCAGGCATAGGCCTGGTCGACCAGGGGGGTCGGGATCGGGCCCCCACCCAGCAGGATCGCCTTGATCCCGTCCCCAACGAAACCGTCCTCCCGCAACAACCGCAGGAGCTGGGTCGAGACGAGGGAGACGTGCGATGCACCGCTTTGGGCAATGGCCTGGCCGAGCGGCACGCCCGGCTCCGACAGCACAACGGTCGCCCCGGCGAGCAGGCACCGGAAAAGGATGGAGAGCCCGCCGACGTGGTAGAGAGGCAGCGAGTGGAGCCAGCGGTCGCCCTGCCCGAGTGGGATGTTCGCGTTCGAACCCAGCGCGCTCCAGTAGTGGTTGCCGAAGGTGTGCAGCGTGGCCTTCGGCGCACCCGCGCTGCCGGAGGTAAAGACGACGGTGGAGGGCCGCTCCAGCGCGAGCCAGACTTCGTCGCAGAGACGCGACCTTCCGGCCGCCGCTTCGCCAGCGAGCAGGTCCTCCGGGCGCAGCGTCCGCACGGTCGCTGCTTCGAGCACTTCTTCGGAGGTGGAGATGAGGGCGCGGCAGGCGATTCTCTCCGGCAGCGGCGCGGCGACCCGCGCCGGCAGGCGCGTGCTGAGCAGGCAGGCGACGCAACCGGCCCGCATCAGAGCCAGCAGCAAGACGAAATACCTCTCGTCCCTGGGGAGGTGGAGCGCGACGCGGTCCCCCACTCCGAGACCGAGATCCCGGATCCTCACCTCCGACGCCGAAACCAGATGATCCAGCTCCCGGTACGTTAGCGAGACAGCCGAGCCGGCGATGGCCGGTGCGTCGGGGGAGCGCCTCGCCGCCGACCGCAGGGGACAGGGTATCCGGGCTACTTCGTCCATCACCCTATGCTACTCGACGGGGACGAGCAGGCGACCATCGACCTCACGCCGTCTCCCGAAGAACGCCCGGACGTCCACGCGCGGCGCCGTCAGCTCCAGACGTGGTCGGAGGACGTCATCGGCGAGCCGCCGGTACGTGTCCAGCCCAGCCGGCGCCTCGCCCAGCCCGGCGGCGAGCGCGACCAGCGCCGACGTACCGACGCCGGTCTCGTAGGCGGAGCTGATGACTGACCGCAACCCGAGGCGCGAGGCGATACGCGCGAAGCGCAGTGTCCGCGAGATGCCCCCGAGCAGCGTCGGCTTGAGCACGACGGCCCGCGCGTACCCGTGCTCCTCCAACTCCTCCGGCTCCAGGAGGGCCAGCGACTCGTCGAGCGCCACCGGCAGGCGGTGATCCCTCACAAAAGAAGCCAACCGTGCCGGGTCCGCGAGCGGCTCCTCGACGTACTCGAGGTCCAGCCCCGCAGTGGCGCGAGCGAACTCTTCCGCCTCCGCTACGCTCCACGCCCGGTTGGCGTCGAGCCTGAGTTCCACGGCGTCGCCCAGCGCTTCATGCACCGCGCGAACGAACTCCACGTCCTCCTCGACGCCCCGAGAACCGACCTTTAGCTTCACTGCCTCGTAGCCGGAGAGCCGCGCCAGGCGTGCCTCTTCGAGGGCATGGTCGGGGGAGGACATTAGAGCGTTTATCGAGACCGTCTCCCTCGGACGCGCCGTGAGGAGCTCGGGCAACGTCTCGCCGGACGAGGCCGCGTGCAGGCTCCAGAGGGCGAGCTCGAACCCGAAGCGCGCCGACGGGGCCAGGCCCATCTCGTCAAGCTCGCGGGCGAGCGGCCCGTAAGGGTCGAGGAGGTCAGCGGTTATCGCACGGTCCATCATCGCGCCGGCCAACCGGTTCAGTTGCGCGGCTACCTCGCCTGTGCCCTCGCGGCTGAAGCCGTGGAGTGGCGCGGCCTCTCCCCACCCGGCTGCCTCTCCGTCGCCGTTCAGCTCCACGAGCAGGCCCTCGCGGTGGCGCAGCGTGGTTCCCTTCAGTTGCAGGGGCCCGGCGAGGGGCAGACGGTAGCGGTATAGCCGGAACCCGGCGAGCTTCACGTCATCCTACGGGCGACGAGGAAACTGCGAGAAGTCCGGTCTGCGCTTCTCTCTGTAAGCGTCGCGCCCCTCCTGAGCCTCCTCGCTCCCGTAGAAGAGGAGGTTCGCGTCGTGGGCGAGCTGCTGTATGCCGGCGAACCCGTCCTCGTGGGCGTGAAAGCTCGCCTTCAGCAGCCGCAGCGCGAACGGCGAGCGCTCCAGCATCTCCCGGCACCAGCGGACGGTCTCGGCCTCCAGCTCGTCGAGCGGCACGACCGCGTTGACGAGCCCCATCTCCAGGGCCTCCTCCGCCGTGTACATCCGGCAGAGAAACCACATCTCCTTAGCCTTCTTCGGTCCGACGAGCTGGGTAAGGACGGAGGCGCCGAAGCCGCCGTC
>JARDZQ010000287.1 GCA_029240775.1 Rubrobacteraceae bacterium
CTGAGCCAAACGCTCCAGCAGATCGTTCGCCGCCGGCAGAGAAAGATAGTCCCTGCCCTTCTCCGTAAGGCGAAAGGCCACCTCCGGGTGAGCGATGGCGAGGTGGGTGAGGACCTCGGAGATCGCCGCCCGCTCGGCGCGCGGACCCCGGAGGAAAGCCCGCCGCGCCGGGACGTTGTAGAACAGGCGGTCCACGACCACCGTGGTGCCTTTCGGGTGTGAGGCGGGGGAGACCTCGGCCTCCGCGCCGCCCTCGACGGCGACGCGCGTCCCGCTGCCTTCACCGGTCGAGGTCGTCAGGCAGAAAGACGAGACGCTCGCTATGGACGGCAGGGCCTCGCCGCGGAAGCCCAGAGTCGTGACGGCCTCGATGTCTTTGACGGATTGGATCTTGCTCGTCGCGTGCCTGAGGACCGAGAGGCGGGCGTCCTCGGGGGGCATCCCCGAGCCGTCGTCGCGCACCAAGATGCGTGAGGTCCCGCCGTCGTCGAGCTCCACCTCGACGCGGGAAGCCCCGGCGTCCAGGGCATTCTCGACCAGTTCTTTGACCACGGAGGCAGGGCGGTCGACGACCTCCCCGGCGGCGACCTGCTGGGCTACCCGGGGGTCCAGGACTCGGATGCTCATGGGACCTCGATCATGGAAGCTTAGGACATTGTACAACCGGGGACGCACTTTCCCACGGGCAGACGTGTAGAATCCGGGGCTATGCAAGACATAGACGAGATGGGACAGGACGAGGCAAGGCGAGAGCCGCTGCCGCTCGAGGAGGTAGAGCGGATCGTGGACCTCGTGCGAGAGAGCGGGATCGGCGAGATCCGGGTCCGCCGCGGGGACGTCGAGATCACGGTCAAGGCCAGGCCTGAGGCAGTGGCGCCCGTCGCCGCGAAGCCCGCGGCGGCCGCCCCGGAGTCCGACGAGGAGCCTTCGCCGGCGGAGAGAGACGGGCTGCACCCGGTCCGCTCGCCGCTCGTCGGGACCTTCTACAGGGCGCCGGCGCCCGGCGAGGAGCCCTACGTCGAGGTAGGCGACAGGGTCAGGGCGGGGGAGATCCTGTGCATCGTCGAGGCGATGAAGCTCATGAACGAGATCACAGCCGATATCTCGGGCGAGGTCGTCGAGGTCCTGGCCGAGAACGCCGCGGGCGTCGAGTACGATCAGCCGCTCTTCTACCTCCGGCCTGAAGAGTAGGGGCCAATGATCGGCAAGGTCCTCGTAGCCAACCGGGGTGAGATCGCCCTGCGTGTCGTCCGGGCCTGCCGCGAGCTCGGGATCCGGAGCGTCGCGGTCTACTCGACGGCAGACGCCGACTCGTTGCACCGGATGCTCGCGGACGAGGCCGTGTGCATAGGGCCCCCGCCCGCCAGCGGCAGCTACCTCAACGTGCCCGCGATCATCTCCGCCGCCGAGCTCACCGGGGCGGACGCGATCCACCCCGGCTACGGGTTCCTCGCCGAGAACGCCCGCTTCGCCGAGATCTGCGAGCGGGTGAAGCTGAAGTTCGTCGGTCCCTCCTCGCGCGTGATAGCCCGCATGGGCGACAAGGCCGAGGCCCGCAAGGTCGCCAGAGCGGCCGGCGTCCCCGTCACACCCGGCTCGGAGGGCCTCTGCGAGAGCGCCGCGGAGGTGCGAAGTGTGGGAGCGGAGGTCGGCTACCCGCTGGTCATCAAGGCGAGCGCTGGTGGCGGGGGCAAGGGGATGCGCGTGGTCTACGAGGAGGCGCAGGTCGATGACGCCTACCTGGAGGCGAGCCGGGAGGCGGGGGCGGCCTTCGGGGACGGCTCGGTCTACGTGGAGAAGTACATGGACAGGCTCAAGCACGTCGAGGTGCAGGTGCTCGCCGACGCCGCGGGCACCAGGGTCGCCTTCCCGGAGCGGGACTGCTCGATCCAGCGCCGCTACCAGAAGCTGCTAGAGGAGTCCCCGGCCCCGGGGCTCTCTCAGGAAGTGAGGGAGGAGCTGGCCTCGGCTGCGCTCTCCCTGGTCGACTCGCTGGGCTACGAGGGAGCCGGGACGGTCGAGTTCGTCTACTCGGGCGGCGAGTTCTACTTCATCGAGATGAACACGCGGCTGCAGGTCGAGCACCCGGTGACCGAGATGGTGAGCGGGGTGGACCTGGTGGCCGAACAGCTGAAGGTGGCCTCCGGCGAGCCGCTGGAGGTCAGCGACGAAGCCCTGAGCCCCGACGGGCACGCCATCGAGTTCAGGATCAACGCCGAGGACCCGAGGCGCAACTTCTTGCCCCAGGCCGGACCCGTCGAGTTCTACAACCCGCCCGGCGGGCCCGGCGTCAGGGTGGACTCGCACCTGTATGCCGGCTACAGGGTCCCGCCGCACTACGACTCGCTGCTCGCCAAGCTCATCGTGCATGGTGCCGACCGCGACGCGGCGATACGGCGCGGGATGCGGGCCCTGGACGAGTTCGCTCTCGTCGGCCTCGAGACGACGCTGCCGCTGCACCTGGCGATCCTTGACGACGAGGAGTTCCGGCGGGGCGGGGTCCACACGAGCTTCCTCTCCGAGAGGGAGCTCAGGAACGAAAGAGGTCTCTTGCAGCTCGCCGCAACCGGCGCCCCCTCCGTTTAGGCTCGGGCTCGCCTTCGGGGGGCTTCGAGTCCGTGCCCAGAGAGTCCATGCGCTCTATCCAGAGCTCGCGCAAGAGAACGTGGAGCGTGGCCACAAGGGGGACGGCGAGCAGTACGCCGACGAAGCCGAAGAGCGTCCCCATGATCAGCAGCGCGAACATCACCACCGCCGGGTGGAGGGAGACCGCCCGGCTCATTATCAGCGGCTGCAAGAGGTAGGACTCGATCGTCTGGATGACCGCGTAGGCCAGCACCACCCACAGGGCGTCCACCGGGGTGCCGATCAGGGCCAAAAGGACGGGCGGTATCACGGAGATCAGGGGCCCCACGAACGGTATGAAGGCGACGAGGCCGCTGAAGATCCCGAGCAGCAGCGCGAAGGGCACCCCGATGAGGTACAGCGCCACGGTAGAGAGGACCCCGATGACGAGCATCGAGCCGAGTTGGCCCACGAACCACCGCTGGACGGTACCGTAGATGTCGGCGAGGATCTCGCGCACCTCCTGCCTTCGCCTTGCCGGGAAGAGGGCGACGAACCCGTTTACGAGCGGCCGGGGCCGCGCGACGGCGTAGATGGTGGCTATGACGATCACGACGACGTAGGAGAGGACGCTCGCCACGCTAGCCCCGACGTTGGCTACCGTCGCGAGCGCGCCGCCAGAGAAGAAGTTGCGCGCCGAGTCCACGACGTCGAGCGAGTCGAGACCGAACGAGGTCCCGAGTCCCAAAGCGCTCGAGAGCCGCCCGGCGAGGTCCTGGGCGTTCTCGAGCAGCTCCGGGAAGGTCTCCCACAGCTCGCTCGCCTGGTCCGCGACGGTCGGGGCGAGCGCGACGCCCAGGATCCAGAGCACGAGCACCAGGCTGCCGAAGACCGCCAGCGTGCCGAGTCCCCGGCTCACCCCCCGGCGCTCCAGGTAATCTACGGGGGCGCTGATGATCACCGAGAACAGCAGCGTCAGGAGCAGCACCAGGACGACGACCGCGATCTGGTACACCAGGTAGCTGGCGAGCACGAGCGCGAAGATGAGCCCGATGCTCACGTAGACCATGCGCGTCCGCGCGGTGTCGTCCAAGAGTCTCCTAGGGAAGCTTGCTACTCGCCCGACCATTCTACCCCGCCGTCGCCCGAGCCCAAAAACCGCTCGACGTGCTAACCTTTTGTTCTTTGGGCCGGCGGACAGAGGGAGCGTTTTGGCGAAGGACGCCGCAGACAACAGGGAGCGCCTAGTCTTCGGCGGGATGGCCCACTGGGACGGCCTTGACCTCTTCGGCCCGAACTACATGAGCGTGGCCTACCGCAAGGACGGTGAGATCCACGTCCGCGTCGAGCCCTCGAGCATAA
>JARDZQ010000011.1 GCA_029240775.1 Rubrobacteraceae bacterium
CGACCCGCGCCTGATTAACCGCTTCGACTACGAGGAGGTCTTCGGGACCGTCCTGAACCGCTTCTGCGTGCAGGCGGCCATCGACCATCCGCTCACGGTCTACGGCAACGGCTCCCAGACGAGGGGCTACCTGGACATCAGGGACACGGTGCGCTGCATCGAGCTCGCCGTCGAGAACCCGGCTGAGCGCGGCGAGATGCGGGTCTTCAACCAGTTCACCGAGGAGTTCTCGGTCAGGGAGCTCGCCGAGATGGTCGTCGAGAGCGCCTCCAAGCTCGGCGTCTCCGCCAGGATAGAGAACATCGAGAACCCGCGCGTCGAGAAGTACGACCACTACTACAATGCCAAGCACACGGGCCTGCTCGACCTCGGTCTCGAGCCCCACTACCTCGGCGACAGCCTGCTCGACTCGCTCATGAACATCGCCATAGAGTATCGGGACAGGATCGACCCCGACGTCGTCATGCCGAGCGTGAACTGGCGGACGGGCAAGGCCAAGCAGCGCATCAACAAGGCGCCCGCCGAGCCGTCGACATTGTAGCCGTGAGCGGTCAGCTGTCAGCTAAAGACGTGCATGGCGCGACCGTAAGGCGAAAAAGTCTCGATGCACACGAGAGCCCTGCTCTGCAGCGGGGCTCTCTCCATTCCGGCAACAAGCAGATAGCTGAAAGCAGATAGCTGAAAGCAGATAACTGACAGCTTTCAAGCTACAAACCTCCAGGACACGAAGAGGGCGCAGAGGAGTAGGGAGAAGGCGGTGCTTACGGCCAGCCAGCCGCCGAGAGCGCGGCGGTCTCTGAGGAGCACCCCGAGGACTATGAACAGGGGGAAGGCGACGAGGACGTAGCGGGGGAGACCCATGAGCGGGCCCTGTGGCGTGCCGAAGAGGGTGGGGGGCAGGATCAGGAGGAGAGAGTAAACGCTCAGGTCGGGGGGGAGCACCTTGAGACCCGCGACGAGCAGCGCTAGGGCGAGGCCGAGGAAGATCAGGTTGTACGCGTTGTTTGCGACCTGCAGCGCGTCCGCTACGCGCCCGAGGGAGGGGTCGGTCCAGAGGCGAGAGGAGAAGAGCCCTGCTATGCTCTGCCCGCCCCGCGTCAGGGCGCCGAGCAGGGTGTCGATAGGGCCGGTCGGCTCCCTGCCCCAGCGGCTCTGCTGGGTGTAGAACAGCAGGGGGTCCCCGAAGCGCCACCACAGGTACGCCGCGTAAGCCACGAGGCCCGAGGGCGCGAGGGCGAGGTAGGCGCCTCGCCAGCGGTACTCCCGCGCGTTCCTGAGCCACTCGTAGACTAAGGGTGCCAGCAGGAACACCCCGACGTTGCGCGTGGCCGTGGCGAGACCCGCGAGCAGGCAGGCGAGGAGCAAGTCCTTCCTGACCCGCAAGGCCCATAGAGAGCCTGCCGAGAACGCGAGGAACAGGCTCTCGGTGTACGCCGCGTTGAGGAAGAAGCTAGTGGGGAAGAGAGCGAGGGTCAGGACAGCCACCCGCGCCGCGCGCGCTCCCCACCCGTCTTCGGCTATCCGGTAGACGAAGTAGAGGGCGAAGGGCAGGGCGAGCAGGGAGACGAGGACTCCCCACACCGAGAGCGCCGGCTGGGAGAAGGGGCCCCCGAACAGCGTGGCGAGGCCCCGGATCAGGAGCGGGTAGAGCGGGAAGAAGGCGGGGGAGGTGTTCTCCGGAGGCTGGAGGTAGCCGCTGGCTGCCAGCGCTATGTAGTGCTCCCCGTCCCAGTGCGACCAGAGGTTCATCGTCCCGAACGGCACGTCGGCGGTGATGCGCTGGAACCGCCCCACCGGCACGACGCTCGCGAACAGCGCACCAGCCCAGAGGTAGAACAGGCGGCTCGCGGCGCAGACGAGCAGCACGAATACGAGCCCGTCTCTCCTCTTCTCATCCACCACGTCGCTCAAGAAGGGCACCGGGCTCGCAGCGTGAGCATTGTATGCCTCAGCCCGCGGAGGCCGTCTCGCGCCGTGCGACGATGAGGACGTCCTCGTTCTCGAAGGTCTTGCGGTAGAGGTCGGGCAGGGCTTTGAAGCCCTTCCAGTAATCGAGGGTCACCCTGTCGGGCATCTCCTTGTAGAGCACGACGTAGTCGACGTCGTGCTTCTCGAGGAGCCTGTCGGTACGCTCGCCCTTGGGGTGTGTCATCACCCACAGCACGTCCTGGAGCGGTTCTGGGCCCGTGGGGGGTAGGTCTCTTGGGTACTCGATCTGCCACCTCTCGAACGACTGCAGCGCCGAGTAGTTGCCCATGGCGAGCATCATGCGGCTCGGTACCTGGTTTACGTGAGGGCTGATCATGACGTTCCCACCTTCGTTGTTGGCTTTAAGCCACTCGCCTGCGGCCCAGATCTCCGGTGTCATGGTCATCTGGACGCTCGGGCCGCTGGCGACCTGGAGGCTGTCGACCGTCCTCACCCCCACCAGGGCCGCGGCCGTTAGCACCGCCAGGGAGGCCACGAAGACCGCCACCATCTCCTTGCGTTGCCCGGAGAGCGACCTCAGGATCACCACGAAGGCCAGGGCCGCGAAGACGGCTAGCGGTATGCACAGATCGCGCCCGAAGCGCTGCGGGAAGCCGGTCTGCGACATGCGGCTGCCCACGAAAAGCAGGAGGGCCCAGAGCAGGAGGGTGAGGTAGGCGAGCGCCTGGGGGCGATCCGTCCTCCGCCACAGGAGCTCTCCCGCTATGAGGAAGACGCCGAACAGCCCCAGCCACGCCACCGGCTGCGAGACCATGGTCCCCAGTAGAAACTCGAGGGGGTAGGGCGTCTGGGTGCCCACTGCCATGGATATGGCGTCGCCTGTGGAACTTGACTCCGAACTGCTCAGGAGCCCGGCGACGGCTCCTCCCAGGTCGTAGGTGTCCCAGGCGTAGAAGACCGACAGGAGCCCGAGCAGAGCGAGCGAGAGGAAGAGCGCCACGCCTCTGGGCCTGTCCCGTAGAGACAGGTACGGCACGAAGAAGAGCCCCACAAGCGCCACCATCACCGCCAGGTACATGCTCGCCACCTGATGGTAGAGCACCACAGAGGAGCCGAGGAAGGCGAGCAGGAGAACGCCGCGCGCGGAAGGTGCAGAGACGTACACTCCAACCAGGGCTGCCACCGCCAGAACCATAAGAAACTGCGACGTCACGAAGTTCGGGTACATGGCGTCGTTGTAGTAGTAGTAGGTGCCCCCCAGTAGCACGCTCGAGAGGGCCGCCGCCACCCCGCACTCCCAGCCCCACAGCCTCCTGGCGAGGACGTAGAGTGCAATGGCGGGCAGGAGGAGGAGGGCGGGGGCCAGCATGGGGAAGAGCTCCAGCGGCTCCAGCCCGCTCAGGCGCGAGATCGTGGCGGTCGTGGCGTGGAAGCCCGGGGGGTAGATGAGGTAGGGCTCTATCTCCCCTTTCGTCATCATGAGGTGTGCCATGACGGCGTGGGAGTAGTGATCCACGCCACGGATGAAGGGCCAGTCGTGCAGCGCCGGTCCCGCGTAGCCGCGCCAGAGGGCGAGCACGAGCACCGCGGGCAGCGCGAGCCGGCGCGCCAGGGCTAGAGGCTTCGCGCCCGGCTCGACGGTCCGGCCGGTGGGCGCCGCGGGCACCTGGCGGGACTCGACGACGTGCACGACGCCTGCGAAGCCGACCAGGACCAGGATCGCGATCACGACTCCCAACTCGGGCACGAAGCCTACAGTGACCAGGGGTTCGATCGGCAGCCGCGGCAACACCCCGGCTACCACCCCGAGCCCCAGCGCGAGACCCGCGATCAGCAACGAGAGCGCGGGTGTCCCCGGCGAAGGGGGGAGCGTGGCGATGGGAGCGACAGGACCCTTGGCCGGCCCGAAGCGCAGGTAGGCAGTCAGCCCCACCAAGAAGACCACTAGTGGGGCGGCTATAGCCGCCCCGAGCGTTATACCCTCTCCGAAGAGGCGCGTTGGCACGAGTAGCGTGGCGGGCACCAGCGCCATCGAGAGAGCTATCGAGAAGGCGAGCTGCTCGTAGAGGTCCGAGGAGGCACGCAAGAGCCTCGCCCAGAACCACCCGGGCAAGAGGCAGACCAGGATCGCCACGGGCAGCGCCCGGATCAGGTCGTAGAGCACGCCTCGCCTCCCTTGTGCCACCTCCCGCACACGCCGGTAGCTTAACAAGATCCTCGGTTGCTGCCATCGGAAGGGAGCGTCCCGAGCATCGGAAACAGGATCTTTACGCCGCCACAATTTACATTTAACCGCGCGTTCTATACAATCGCGCCGCAGTGTCTTGTGTGTCGTAGACCGGGCACTGGACGACGCACGCCACGCACCGTACGGAGACAGTTTGGACAGGATGATCATAGGGGACCAGGAATGACAGCTGAACACGTGCGCTTCGCGGGCATCATCGTCGCCGCGCTCTTCGCGGTGTACGGCATCCTCAGGTACCGCAGCGGCGGGTACAGCAGGTTCGGCCTGCTCCTCAGCCTGCTCATAGCCCTCGGGGTGGCCCTGGTCTCGGTTCTCCCTCAGGTGGGCGAGGTCTTCACCCGGCTGTTTGGCCTGGAGGACCGCGGCTTCGCGCTCCTCTCGTTCGCGACGTTGCTCCTCTTCGGCCTGTTCCTGTACCTGCTCAACCAGGTGCAGGAGGCGAGACGCCGGAGCGGCGAGATCGTCACGGGCCTCGCCGTCCGCGAGTACGAGGAGAGGTACATGGTCCCAGAGGATAGGCTCTCGGAGCGGCGCGAGATCCTCATCGTCGTCCCGGCCTACGACGAGGAGGGCGGGATAAGCGACGTGCTCCGCAAGGTGCCCGAAGAGATCCTCGGCTACCAGGTCAAGACCGTCGTGGTGGACGACGGCTCGAGAGACGCCACGGCGGCCATCGTCCGCGAGGAGGGCGTCCCCATAGTCACCCACGTCGTCAACCGGGGCCAGGGCGACGCCCTGCGCACCGGCTTCCAGATAGCCCGGGCGGAGGGCGCCGACATCGTCATCAACCTCGACGCCGACGGCCAGTACAAGCCGGACGAGATCGAGCGCCTCGTCAGGCCGATCATCCAGGACAAGGCAGACTTCGTGCTGGGCTCCCGCTTCATGGGCTTCTACGAAGAGGCCGGCAGCGTCCGCCACGTCGGCGTGGTCTTCTTCTCCAAGCTCATCTCGCTGCTTACGGGCACCAGGATCAGCGACTGCACCAACGGCTTCCGCGCGATAAGGGTCTCGGAGCTGCACAAGCTCGACCTGCGCGAGGACCGCTTCAACGCCACGGAGATCATCCTCGAAGGGCTCAAGAACAGGCTCCGCTTCGAGCAGGTCCCCGTCACGATGCTCAGCCGCGCCGCCGGCGAGACGAAGAAACCCGCGAAACTCGCCTACCCGCTCGGCGTCTTCCGGGTCATAATCCAGACGTGGCTCCGCTAAGTAGCAGCCGTCAGCTATCAGCCTTCAGCAAGACCGCAATGGTAGCCAGGCGTCCGAGCCTGTCATCTCTCCGCAGGCCGGTGCCAGGCTCCGTATTCATGGCGGAGGCACGCTGTCCGGCGGCAAGCTGATAGCTGAGCGCTGAATGCAGATAGCTTTCTAATGACCAATCTCCTCAAAGCACGGCAGGGGGCACGCGCTGGCAGTGCTTACGTGGCGGGCTCTTTCTTTATCTCCGGGCTGCTCACCTATGTCTTCCAGGGGCTCTCGGCGCGCTATCTCGGGGAGGCGGGGTACGGGGACCTGATCATGCTCTGGTCGATGACTTTTCTCCTGGTGCAGGTGCTCTGGATCGGGGTGACGCAGACTCTGGGGCGCTTTGTCTCCGAGAGGCTCTCGCGCGGCGAGGACCCGCGGCCGGTGATCTCCTCGGTGCGGCGTCTGCAGCTCGCGCTGCTGGGAGCCTTCGTCTGTGTCTACGTGCTCGCGAGCCCCCTGATCACGGGCGCACTGTTCCGCGGGAGCTGGGCGCTAACGGTCGCGCTGCTGGCCTCCGTGGCGGCCTACGCGCCGGAGTACTTCAGGCGTGGCACGTTCAACGGGCACCGTCAGGCCGCGCGCCTCGGCGTCCTGCACGTCGTCGAGTCCTCCAGTCGGGCGCTCCTGGCTGTGGTCCTCCTCGTCGTCGGCACCGGCGTGCTCGGCCCGGCGCTCGCCATCGTGCTCGCGCCTCTGATCGCGGTCATAGCGGTCAGGCCGACCCCGCATCAGCTCCCCGAACAAGAGGGCGGGCCGTTCTCCGCGGCGAAGGCGTTCCGCTTTACAGGACCCGTGCTCCTGTGCGTGGCCTTCGCCCAGATCCTGATGAACGGCGGACCCGTCTTCCTGAGCCTGCTCGGCGGCACGCGCGCCGAAGTCGGCATCTTCGGCGCGGCGCTCATCCTCACGCGGGTGCCGCAGTACGTGATGAGCCCCGCCATCGGTGCCCTGCTTCCCCACGCGAGCCGCACCCTCGCGACCGAAGGGCAGAGGTCTCTCGACCGCTTCGTGGGGAGAGCCGCCGCTGCCGTCGGCCTCGTCGGGGTTCTCATGGTCGCGGGTACGTGGCTTCTCGGCGAGTGGGGCATACGGCTGTTCGCGGGCGAGGGGTTCGATACGAGCCGGGCCGTGCTTGTGGCGCTGGCGCTGCTGGCGGCCTTCTACCTCTTGGCCGAGACGCTGAACCAGGCGCTCTTCGCGTTGGGGCACGCCCGACTCGCCGCGCTCGGCTGGTTGCTGGGGCTGCCGGTCTCCGGCGTCTGCATGGCGCTGCCGGTCTCGGACCCGCTCTACCGGGTCTCCCTCTCCCTCGCACTAGGCGTCTTCGCCGCGGCGGTCGCGCAGGCCGCGTTCTACCTGACGGTTCGCAGGTGGTCGTCCGAGCGGTCTAGCTCGGCTACCGGCTCCCGGGACCCGGCGGCGATCCCATAAACCACTCCACGGTCCGCCGGAGGCCCTCGTCGAGGCCCACCTCCGATCGCCAGCCGAGCATGCGCTCCGCCTTGGAGGTGTCGGCGTAGTTGCGGCGGACCTCGCCGCGGCGCGCCTCGGTGTTGCGGACCTCGACGTCCTTTATGTCGAGAGCGGCCAGGACGGGGAGTAGCCTGTCCACAAGTTCTTGCACGGTCGTCTCTGCGCTGGTAGCGATCTGGAAGATCTCACCCCCTACGCCCTCCACGGTCGCCGCGAGCCTCACCGCCCTAATGAGGTCGCCGACGTAGATGAAGTCGCGCGTCTGGGTGCCGTCGCCGTAGATCTCCAGTACATCGCCGCCCGACGCACGCTTTATGAACCTGGCGACGACGCTGTTCTTGTGCCCCGAGAGTGGCCCGTAGACGTTGCCGAAGCGCAGCGCCACCGTCTCTATGCCGAAGGTGCGATAGTAGGCGGAGCAGTAGCCTTCTCCGGCCAGCTTGCTCGCCCCGTACGGGGAGACGGGGTGGGGGACCATCTCCTCGTGGATCGGCGGCTCGGCCTCCCCGATGGTCGTACCTCCGCTGGAGGCGAAGACGAAGCGTTTCGCGCCGCCATGCCGGGCGGCCTCCAGGTAGTTGAGCGTCCCGACCACGTTGCTCATACAATCAGCCCTCGGGTCCTCGATCGAGGGCATGACCCCCGTGTTCGCCGCGAGGTGGACGATGACGTCCGCCCCCTCGGCCACCCTGAGCGCGAGCTCCTCGTCGAGTATGTCGCCCACGACGAGCTCGACCGGAGAGCCGGGCCGCATGGGTCCGACCTCTGCAACCTCGACGAAGGGGCTCACGGCCTCGAGGTCCTCGCGCTCACCGACGGCCAGGTTGTCCACCACCCTGACGGAGTGCCCGCCCTCTTTGGTGAGCGAGCGGACCAGGGCAGTGCCCAGGAAGCCGCAGCCGCCGGTAACGAGCCAGTTCATACCGTGTTCTCCTTCAAAGGCAAACCTCCACATCCCGCCGCCCTCTCCGGCGACGCTCATCGAGCCCCGGGCACCCGTCCCGGAGAAGCAGCCTACATTTTTAGCAGATATCCCGGAGAGCGCCCGGGGCGCGACGGTGGCAAAATACGGCCACTGCCGGACGGTGGGAGAAGGAGGGCTCATGGCGGCGCAAAAGGAGCGGCGGCTGGCAGACTCCGGCGAGGTGCCCCCGGGGTACGTCTTCGAGCAGTTCCGGGTCGAGCGCGGGTGCCTCGGCTACGTCGTTGCCGACGAGAAGAGCCGCCGCGCCGCGATCGTAGACCCGGAGCTCGAGATGGTCGAGCCGATGCTCGACTTCGTCTTCGAGCAGGGCTTGAAGCCCTTCTACATCGTGGACACCCACACCCACGCCGACCACTTCTCCGGGGCGAGGGAGCTGAAGGCCAAGACGGTCGCCAAGATCGTCATGCACGAGGAGGCGCCATCGAGCGCGGTGGACATAAAGGTGGAAGACGGCGACCGGTTGTGGCTGGGCGAGGATCTGCCGCTCAAGTTCCTGCACACCCCGGGGCACGCGAAGGACCTGATCTCGGTTCTTCTGCCGGGCAGGATCCTGACCGCCGACGCGCTGCTGATAGACTCCTGCGGGCGCACCGATCTCCCGAACGGGAACGCCACCAGGCAATACCATACGCTCTACTACGTCATGGGTAGCCTCCCCGACGAGCTGCTCGTCTACCCAGGCCACGACTACGAGGGCCGGAGCTACTCCGTCCTGGGGGACGAGAAGGAGACCAACCCCAAGATGAACTTCTCCTCCGAAGACGAGTTCGTGAGGTACATGGAGGAGGAGAACCCGGGTACGCTCACCCCGGTCTACCAGCTCGCCGACGCCCTCAAGGCCAACATGGCCTGATCCCTCCGGCCAGAGGGAGAGATTTCTTTTAGAATATGCCGCTGCGCGAGAGAAGCAGCGCAAGCTTTCCGGTCATTTACGAGAGAGATGGTGTGAACCAGACGTTAACCAGAAGAGACTTCTTGAAGATCGCGGGCGCCGGGGCGGCGGGGGTGACCCTGCTCGGGAGTGCCGGTTGTAGCCGCTTTGCCCAGCTGCCGGAAGAATACCTTCCGAGGGGAGGGTCCAGGATGAACGTCGTCGTGGTGATCGTAGATAGTCTGAGGAAGGACCACGTCGGGGCCTACGGCAACGACTGGATCAAGACCCCCAGCCTCGACGCGCTGGCCGGGCAGAGCCTGCGTTTCACCCGGGCCTACCCGGAGGCGATCCCCTCCATCCCGGCGCGGCGCGGGATCCACACGGGGCTGCGGTCCTTCCCGTTCAGGGACTGGGAGAAGTGGTTCGACGACGACGTGGGTTTACGGGGCTGGCAGCCCATCCCCCGCGACCAGACGACGCTCGCGGAGATCCTGGCCGACGAGGGCTACCAGAACCTGTTCGTCACCGACACGTTGCACCAGTTCAGGCCTTTCTACGACATGCACCGAGGCTTCCACGTCTTCCACTTCATCCGGGGGCAGGAGAGGGACTTCTTCAGGCCGCGCACGCCGGATTCGAGCAAGAGGATCGACGAGGTCCTGATCGGGGGCCCCTCCGCCTCGCATGCCAGGGACATCATGCTGCAGTATCTTGCGAACACCCAGGGCCGAGAGCGCGAGGAGGACTGGTTCACCCCGCAGGTGTTCATGAAGGGGATGGAGTTCCTGGAGGCGGCCCGAGGGGACCAGCCGTTCTTCCTGGTCGTGGACAACTACGACCCGCACGAACCCTGGGACCCGCCCGATAAGTACACCTCACTCTACGACGACGGCTACAGCGGCCCCGAACCCTGGACCTCGAGCAGCGGTCCCTCCGACTGGCTAACGGAGAGGCAGCTCCAGCGCATGCGGGGGCTCTACGCGGGGGAGGTGACGATGATGGACACCTGGCTCGGCAACTTTCTGGACAAGATGGAGGAGCTGAACCTCTTCGAGAACACCCTGCTCATCCTCCTCTCCGACCACGGCCACGCCTTCGGGGAGCACGGCTTCGCCGGGAAGGTGCCGGGCGCTCTCTACCCGGAGCTCACGGATATCACCTACCTGATTCGGCACCCCGGCGGCAAGGGCGCTGGCCAGACGAGCGAGTACTTCGCCTCGACCCACGACGTCGCGCCGACGGTGCTGGGCTCTTTAGGGATCGAACCCCCCTCCCCGATGCAGGGCCAGGACCTCACGGTGTTGCTCGACGGCGGCGAGCCCGAACAGACGCGCGAGTACTTCACCGCCGGCTACCACGACCACGTGTGGGCGAGGGACGAGAACTACGTCATGTTCGCCAGCGCCAACGGGTCGGAGCCCAGCCTCTTCGACCTGCGCGAGGACCCGGAGATGAAAAAGAACGTGGCCGGTTCCAACGGCGACGTCGTGCGGCGGATGTACGAGGGGTACATCCTCAAAGACGCGGGCGGTCCGCTCGCGTAGGGGCGCTTCGCGAAGCGCCCCTACGCGGATGGTTTTAACCGCGCGGTTCGAAGATGACGACGCTCTCGTTCTCGAAGGCTACCCTGTAGAGGTCCTTCCGGCCCTCGAAGTTTCGCCAGTCTACATTCGGGTAGCGTTTGTGGAAGACCAGGTAACGGACGTCGTTCTCCTCCATGATCCGGTCTGTGCGTTCGCCCTCCGAGTTCTTGAGTACCCACAGCGCGTCCCACAGCGGCCCGGCTCCGAAGGGCGGCAGGTCCCTGCCGCGCCGGATCCTGGCGGCGCTGTAGGACTGCATCCCGGTGTAGCCGCCCATGGCGAGCATCCCGCGGCTGGGGACGTAGTGGAGGTACGGCGTGGCGATGATGTTGCCGCCTTCGTTGTGCTCCTCGAGCCACGCACCGGCGGCCGCGACCGCCGGCGGGGGAGGCCTGTCCTTGAGGCGCGGGCTGGGGCCGGCGGCCTGCTCCAGGTTCCGGACGGCCTGCGCCCCCACCAGTACGCCCGCCAGGAGTACCGCAGCGGAGGCCAGCGCCAGCGCCACCCCTCTGCGCCGCCAGACGGAACGCGAGACCACCACCAGTGCGAGGGCGGCGAAGACGGCGAGCGGGATGCCAAAGTCTCGCTCGAAGCGGTCGGGGAAACCGCTGTAGGAGGTGCGGCTGCCAGCGAAGAGCAGCAGCGCCCACAGCAGCACTGTCAGGTAGGCGAGCGCCTGCGGCGCTCCCACCCTCCTGCGCGACAGCTCACCTACTACGAGGATCACGCCCACCAGCCCGAGCCACGCCACCGGCTCCGAGGTCGTCGCCAGCAGGTGCCCGAGGTCATAGGTCGGCTTGGTGCCTATGGCCATCGCCACGGCTTCGCCTCCCCTCCCCGTCTCCTCCTTCTCGCCGAGCAGGCCGGCAGCGAGGCGTCCCAGGTCGTAGGTGTCCCAGGCGTAGAAGACCGACAGGAGCCCGAGCAGAGCGAGCGAGAGGAAGAGCGCCACGCCTCTGGGCCTGTCGCGAAGGAAGAGGTAAGGCACGAACAGCAGGCCCGCGAAGGCGAGCACCACCGCCAGGGTGTAGCCGGCTATCTGATGGTAGAGCACCGTCGAGGAGCCGAGGATGGCTAGCAAGAGACCGCTGCGGGCGGAAGAGAACGAGGCGTAGAGCCTCACGAGGGCCGCCAGGGCCAGGACGACGAGGAACAGCGTCCCTATGAAGTTGGGGTAGCGGGCCTCGGCGAAGTGCAGGTAGGCGCCGCCGAGGATGAGCCCGGAGAAGAGGGCGGCCGCCGCGCCGCACTCCCAGCCCCACAGCCTCCTCGCCAGCGCGTAGCAGGCGAGCGCGGGCAGCAGCAGGAGCAGGGGAGCGAGGACCGGGAAGATCGCGAGCGGCTCCAGGCCGGTGAGGCGAGAGAGCTCTGCCGCCAGGAAGTGGAAGCCGGGCGGGTACAGCATGAAGGATTCGGTGCTCCCCTCCGAGAGCGTCATGCCGGTCATCACCGCGTGCTCGTAGCGGTCCACACCCCTCGGATAGGGCCATGCGTGCACCAGGGGCCCGAGATAACCCCGCAGGAGAATGAGCAGGAAGACCACCGAGAGCACGCCGTAGCGTATCCAGGGAGAGACCACCGTCGTTCGCTCGTCCGCCAGCGACGGAGCGGGGCGGGGGTACCTCAGAAGGTGGACGATCCCCGCAAGGAGCACGAGCGGCGCGACCAGGATGGCGGGCCACGCGCCGGGGACGAGGTCGAAGAACGCCACGAGCGCCAGCGCGAGCGCCGCAGCGAGCATCGCGAGCGCGGGCGTCCCCGGCGAAGGTGGTAGCGGAGCGAGGGGGGCGTCAGGGCCTTTGGCCGGCCCGAGATACAGGTAGGCCACAAGCCCGGCCGCGAACACGAGGAGCGGGGCGGCGACGGCTATGGTGAGGGACACGCCCGTGCTTGAAAGGCGGGAGAGCACCAGCGCCCCGGTCGGCACCAGCGTGATCGAGAGCGCTATCGAGTAGGCGGCCTGCTCGGCGCGGTCGGCGGAGGCGCCGAGTAGTAGCCTCGTCCAGAACCATCCCGGCAGGAAACACACCAGGAGCGCTACGGGGAGAGCCCGGCTCAGGTCATACAGCACGGGACGGACCTCGTCGAGTTGGTGACGCTCATGCCGGAGAGTGTATAGGAACTGGACCCCGATTAAACACGCCGCCGGTCGACGCCTATAATGGCCGCCGTGGATCAGTTCACGCTCTCTGGAAAGATATCCGCGGTCGTCGCGCTGCTCGCCGTGCTGGTGCTTGTCGGGTGCGGCCAGTCGGCGTCCGAGAGGGAGGTCGCGGACACAGGGGGCGGGGCGAATTCAAGGGGGGCGGCGAGCGCTGAGCCCGCGGAGCGGCCGAATGTGATCATGATCCTCACCGACGACCTCGACGCAGCCTCGATCTCGCACATGCCAAACCTGAGGTCCCTCCTGATCGAGGAGGGCACGACCTTCGAGAATGCCTTCGTGACCAACTCGCTCTGCTGCCCGAGCCGCGCCACGATCCTGCGCGGCCAGTATTCGCACAACACCGAGATCCTAAGCAACGAGCCGCCGAACGGCGGCTTCGAGAAGTTCCGCTCGCTTGGCCGCCAGACCTCGACTGTGGCGACCTGGCTGCAGGACGCCGGCTACCAGACGGTGCTCGTCGGCAAGTACATGAACGGCTACGACACCACGTACGTGCCGCCGGGGTGGGACGAGTGGTACGGGATAGCGGGGAATTACGAGAGCACGGACCTGAACGAGAACGGCGAGATAGTCTCCTACGATCCGGGGAGGTATCACCTCGACGACGTGCTCGCCGAGAAGGCCGTTGACTTCGTGGGGGGTAAGGGACGCGGCGGCCCGCCAACGTTCTTCAGGCCGGAGAAGCCGTTTTTCATGTGGCTCGGCACGACCGCCCCCCACGCGCCCGCCGAACCCGCCACCCGCCACCAGGACGCCCTCGCTGACGCCACCCTCCCGCGCCCACCCTCCTTCGACGAGGGCAACGTCTCGGACAAGCCCGCCTGGATAAGCGACAACCCGTCACTCAACCCGGAGCAGGTGGCGCGGGCCGAGGAACTGTATCGCAAGCGCCTGCAGTCGATGCTCGCCGTGGACGACATGATCGGGGACCTCGTGGAGGCGCTCCGGAAGAGCGGCGAGCTCGATAACACCTACCTGGTCTTCACCTCGGACAACGGCTTCCACCTAGGCACCCACCGCCTGACCGCGGGGAAGTGGACGGCCTACGAGGAGGACATCCGCATACCTCTTGTCGTGCGCGGCCCCGGCGTGCCGGAGGGCAGGACCCTGGATCACCTCGTGCTGAACAACGACTTCGCGCCGACCTTCGCCGAACTTGCCGGCGCCGAGACACCCGAGTTCGTTGACGGACGCTCGCTGGCGCCGCTGCTCACCGACGACCCCCCGGCAAAGGAGGTCTGGCGCAGAGCCTTCCTCGTGGAGGCCGTAGCCGAGGCTGTCGACTTACCCGAGACCGT
This sequence comes from Rubrobacteraceae bacterium, assembly GCA_029240775.1. Classification (GTDB taxonomy): domain Bacteria; phylum Actinomycetota; class Rubrobacteria; order Rubrobacterales; family Rubrobacteraceae; genus JALYGY01. The sequence continues at coordinate 13,809 of JARDZQ010000011.1, forward strand.
CGACGTCGAAGCCGGCGAGCTGGTACCGCTGCTGACCGGCGACACGCAGCCCGCCGAGGACCAGCGGCGGGCCTCCCCCCTGGACGAGGCGCCTCTCAAGAAGGCGGGCCGCCCCGGTCTCCAGGCCGTCAGGACCGAAGACCGCATCTACGTGGAGTACGAGACGGGGGAGAGCGAGCTATACGACCTGAAGAAGGATCCCTACGAGCTCGACAATACCTACGAGGACGCCGGCCTCGACGACCTCTGGCGGCTGGAGGGCTGGCTGGGGGCGTTGCGCGGTTGCGCCGGCGAAGAGTGCCGCGCCGCCGAAGACGGCGCCGGAGGCTAGAGCGGTTTTGCGGCTTTGAGGGTGGGGAGTTGAGAAAGCGCCCGCCCAGCACCCCTAAATACCTAAGAACCTCAAAGCCTTGATAAAACCTTGCTCCGCGGAAGGCACATCGCTTTTGCAAACGCTATAGGTAGACCTCGCGCGTGTCTCCTCTGCGCCGGGTTCATCAGTCCTGAGGGGCTTCTCCCTGGCTGGCGCTCTGTTGGCCGTCGGGTGGGATCAACTCGTAGAGTGCCCCTTGGACCTGGAC
>JARDZQ010000288.1 GCA_029240775.1 Rubrobacteraceae bacterium
GGCAGCGCCCACACGTCCTCGAGCCGGAAGTCGCGGGTGAGCTCGTGGATCCGCCAGGGTCGGGAGGTGTGCGCGGTGTTCGGGAGCCTCATTCGTGGACCTCCGTCCATACGGTCTCCGTGGGTCTCGCTCTCCCACGGTAGACGAACGGGGCAAGGCGAGTGTGACATCTTCGGCCCAATTCGCATCGGCGAATTACGCATCAGTGGTCTAAGGCGTCCAGGCTTCCCTTGCCCTGCGAACTTCAGCGCCCGCTCGATGAACGGGGCGGTGATCCGTACCCGGCGCGTGAAGATGTACCGGGTGGATTCCCTAGCCCCCTCGCGGGCGAAGGCGTAGGTCACCCCAGCGCCGACCGCATCACCCCCTCCGTAGATCACGGCGTTCTTGTTCTCGAGCAGCATTTCCATTCTCCTTTGGTCGGTTTGCCGACACAATCGCATCCCGAATCGACTTGTGCTAGCACGTTTACGGGCTTACCTGCGCCGGTACAAGAGTCCGCCGACCAGCAGTACTATCCCCACGATCACGAGCCCCAAGGGCCACCCGAAACCGCCGAGACCTAACCCGAACCCGCTGATGCCGACGACCAGCTCGAAGAAAAAGGCCCCCACCACGAAGAGCGCGACCCCGATCCGCGCCGACCGCCCGCCGGTCACGACCATATTCTTGCTCCCCTTGAGCGAGCCGTAGAGCATCCGCCCCAGCCCGGTCGCGGTGGGGAAAACCAACGCCCAGGCGTAGGCCCAGCTCTCGAAGTGGTCCGCGGCATTCTGGTAGAGCAGGATCACCCCGACCATCGTGACGGCCGTGCCGAGAGGGGTTATCCGCTCGCCGGTGGGACCGCCCACCGCAAGGCCGACTCCGGAGACCGCCAGTCCGGGGATGATTACGAAAAACGGCCATCTGAAACGCCCAAACGCCCGAGGTCGAACCCGAGAGTCTGGCCCGCGAGGAAGAGCGCACCCAGCACTATCAGCAGGACGCCGAGCCCCATGAAGACTCTGCTCAACCCCTGATTGCTACTCTCGTTGTTCATGACTCGTCTCTCCTGGTCGGTTTGTTCGTTTCCTTGATCGCGTTGTGGAGTACCATCGTCTGCGTTGTCAGCGGCGAGGCTGTAGGCCAGGCGAAAGAGCGCCAGCCGACGCCCGAGAGGTCCTTCTCGCCCCGCGCACGGGGTGTTTGTGGGACATCCGAGTCCTCACGGTAGGTAACCCTGGTGCCGCCGACGAGTCGGCCGGCCCGGGTCGCCGTCGAGCGTCTGACGTTCTCCGGATAGGAGTAGACAGGGATCAGGCTCCTCTCCCCGCAACAGAACGCCCGCTCGTCTTCGGATTCCGCCTGCTCAATCGGAGCGCTTGCCAAGCCACTACCATCAGCCACGCGCTGTAGGCCAGTACCTCGAACCGATTGGGCCATCCAACCAACACGTCGGGACCGAAGTCGCCGCCGCTTTGCGAGACCATGACGCCCAAAGACACGAAGGACACCATGAAGGCTACCAGGGCCAGACCGGTCGCCCACAAAAGTGGCCGCTTTGCCGAGGACCACGCCGGATTGCGAGCCAGTTTCCAGCCGATGAGCGCAGCGGCGAACGGCATGGCGATGCCGAGCGTCCCGCCCAGGTTGTGGAGAGTGCCTTCGGTCGTTACGGCTTTCTCGCTAACACTTATGGGGTCGGTGGTGAAGACGGCCGCGATGACCAGACCGAGGGCGCTGACCAGGAGCAAGACCAGTCCGATCTTGCCAACGATAGTCCGTAGCTGTGACCGGATCGCCACGAACAAGCCGACATAGCCGAGAGCCAACGAAAGAAATGCCAACACCATCACCCAGCCGTGGCGACCGATTGCGTACTCGCTGATGAAATGCCACGAAGGATCTAGCCCCGGTTTTAAGAAGTGCAGCGCGGCGAGCAAAACCGCAAACGTAGCGGCCCCAGCAAATGCCAGTAGCGCCGCCGATCGTGAGATCGCCGTCACCGGCTCGACCTTAACCGTGTCTTCGGCCATGAAGGACTCTCCTTATCGTACCGCCTACTTGACTCTGGTCGAGGTCGCCTCGTAACCGCCGCCCCCCGGATAGTGCCAGGCACCGGTTAGCGTGTCGCCGTCTTCGCTGAAAGTGCCTCTGTAGTACGCCGGAGAGCCCTTCTCTCCGCCCCAGATGGTGAGGGTGTTTCCTTCTAGCTCGTAGACGTAGTCGAGGGTGTCGCCGGTGTTGCTGTAGAAGCGACTCTTTATCTCCTCGCTAGGCTCTGCCCCGAACTGCCGTTCGTGCCCAATGATCTCGATGCCCTTGATTCTCTGCTCGTGCTGCTCGAGGTCTACGCACTGGACGAGGAAGAAGCTGCCCTCCATCCACTCGTAGGTAGCCCTTCCTTGTGCGCCCCCTGAAACCTCCCATGCGCCGACCAACCTGTTCCCGAGGCTCTTGAGGTCGGGGTTCGGCTCGGATGGCTGCCGGTGAGCCTGAGCGTTGTTGTTGCCGTCTTCCGCCATAACTGCTTCTCCTTTCGCAGGGTCGCGTGTTGCGGCTGTTACGACGGCGGCCTCCGTCCGCAACACGAGTTTAGGGGGCCCCGTGTAGGAAGCAAACCGATTCGGATTTTTTCGAAAGGCGCCGGAGCCGCGACGCTACGGAGCATCCTCCCATTGTCTCGCTTCTGCCCGTGTCGCTCGTGAGTTGACCACCACCGGCTTACGACGCCCTCACCGGTGGTCGATCATCTAGGCCAGGTACCGGGCACCGTGACGGTTTCACGATTCTCAGCAAGAGAGACGAGCTTATCGACCGACGGCGGCAAGTCATCTCGTAGGATGTTTCTCATTATCGGTGCCAGGATCAAAGCCGAGGGTCCCGACACCTCTATCCTGAACGTGACCTCGCGCCCGCCTCCGGTTTCTCTTATGGTGTGATGCCAATCCATCTTGACGTAGAAGGGCAAGAAGAACCGGTCAGTGTACCCTTCCAGTGGTTCGCAGTAGGTTATGAGGAACTTCGTCGCGGGTTGCCCTTCCAGTTTCACTTCACCCGTCGAGCCCGTACGAAACGGTCCGTCGGGTTTCGCGTACTCCAGATCCCTATCCCACCCGGTCCGATTCAGCACGTCGGCCCAAAGCTCCAAACCCGCTCTCTGGTGGCAGTTGTTTCCCTCGTTACCTCTATGACCGGGACACTCGTCGTGGTCCCGACGATCGCTCCCGACACCGCAACCGCGACCGGCACGCCGATAACAACGAGTCCGATTCTTGCCGTTTTTTCCATCACGAGAGGGCCCTCCTTTTGCCTCGAAATTCTCAGCCAGTTTCGCCGAAAGGGTCCTCGCTCCCCCGCAGAACACCCCGCCGCGAGGCGCGATTCGCTGCCCATATCACCTTCTCTACCGGTGGACGCGCCATTAATGGTCCGTTCGAGGCGTTACATGTGTTTCGCCAACTCGCCGGGACCTCGGGTGCCGCATCATGGTGCAGTTGGGCGGCCCGCCGGTAACGAAGCGTACCCCCGCCTCCCTGACCTCGAAGCCCAACCTTTGGTACCAGACAACGTTACGCGCGGTCATGGTCTCCAGGTAGCACGGTTGGCCTGTCTTGTCGGCGAGGGCGAGGACCGGCTCCAAGAGCCGCGTGCCGATGCCGAGCCCTTGCGCCGTCGGGTCGACGCCGACCACCTCCAGGTACCAGTAAGGCTGGGCGGGATGCCTCCCGGTTATGCCGGCCGTGTACCGCAGGAGCCTGAGCGCCGAGCGCGGTGCGGCGGCCAGCAAGCTCACCATGCGAGGCAGGGCGCGAACCTTCCTCGCGGTAGAGAGCGGGAACGCGCCCGGCGGCAGCCAGACGGCCACCCCTACCAGTTCATCTCCGCTTAGACCCTTGGCCTCCCGCGTGGCGGCGTAGACGTGCCCGAACCCCGTAGCGTCCCGCAGACCCGCAGCGAACATGCGAGGGAGCACGTGGGAGCGGACTCTCTCGTTCGGGAAGAGATCCACGAAGTTCGGGTTGGTTCGGAAGCAGTGGGCGAGCAGACCGGCGGCTTCTCCCAGGCGTTCGGCAGGTAGTCCGGTCACCCGGACCTCGGTGTCCATTCCGTTTCCCGGACCAGCTGTGGGACGATGCGTTTCGTTTTGCTCGTTCACCGTCTGTTCTCCTTCTTAGTCCCGACACCGTAAGCGTGGCCTCCCCAGTACGGAATGAATTCGGGTTTTTGCGAATGGTGTTGGCAGGCCTCTGGTACGCGACAATTTTGGGGAGCGCTGCGAACGCGAACTCCGCTAGGGCAGTCGCACGTCATGCCCTCACTGTATCCCGTTGCAGAGATCGACGGCGCCCTCGTCCTCCGCGTGGCCCCACCCACCGACGAACGCCCGCGGCAATCATCCACCCCAAGGCCAGCAGGACCCCGACGAGCCCCAATTCCACGAGCACCTTGTCGAAGGCGAGGGGGTCCAACGGGGCGTGGCGGGCCCCCAGGCCGAAGTCGTCGGGGATCAGCAGTCCGTGGCAGAGCCCCAGGGCGAGAACGACGTATGCCCCGTAGTGCAGCCTCCTCCACGCCTTGCGCGGGAGGCGTTTGCCCAGGAGCGAGGAGGCCAGGACGACCAGCAAGACGTC
>JARDZQ010000289.1 GCA_029240775.1 Rubrobacteraceae bacterium
GCAGAGCGTGAACACCACGGACTCTGCGGTGAGGATCACGCACAAGCCCACCGGGCTCGTCGTGACCTGCCAGAACGAGAAGAGCCAGCTCCAGAACAAGGAGCAGGCCCTGAGGATTCTTCGCTCGAGGCTCCTGGAGCGCGAGATGCGCGAGCGCCGGGAGCACGAGGGGGCCATGCGGCTAGCGCAGGTCGGGACCGGCGACCGCTCGGCGAAGGTGCGCACCTACAACTTCCCGCAGGGGCGCATAACCGACCACCGCGTCGGCCTCACCTCCCACAACCTCGAGGCCGTCCTGAACGGCGAGCTCGACGAGTTCACCCAGGCCCTCGCCGCCAAGGAGCGCGCCGAGAAGCTCGCCGCCGAAGCCGCCGGAACGCCAGGCTAGAGCGGCTCGTGGAAGGGATTTCCACGAACTGCGGCTTCAGGTTTGCCTACTCGACTATATCTGGATGAAGATCAACTTGAGGCCAGAGGGCCCGAAGTCTGCCAGACAGGTCGTGCGGGACGCCGCCGAGAAGCTGGAGCAGGCCGGGGTCCCCGAGCCGACCGCTTCAGCCGAGGTCCTCCTCTCCGAGCTCCTGGGCGTGGGGCGTTGCGAGATAGCCCTTTACGAGGAGCCACTGACCGAGGAGCAGGCGACGCTCTATGAGGACTGGATCTCCCGCCGCCTCAAACGTGAGCCCGTGCAGCGAATCCTCGGCTACGCGTATTTCAGGAACCTCCGCCTCGACTTGAACAGCGCTACCCTGATCCCACGCCCCGACACCGAGAGCGTCGTGGACCTGGCGCTCGAGCGGATAGACCTGCGCGGCGGCTCGTGCCGTGTTCTCGACATCGGCACAGGCTCGGGCGCCATCGCGATCTCCATAGCCCAGGAGCGCCCCGCCTGCGAAGTCCACGCTACTGACGTCTCGGATGACGCCCTCGAGATCGCTCGCAAAAACGCTAAGCGAAACGGAGCAACCGTCCACTTCCACCGGGCGGACGTAGCGTCCGGCTTGCAGTCTCTTGGAGGCACCGTCGATCTCCTCGTCTCGAACCCGCCTTACGTGGACGAGCTCTCCGCCGAACGCCGCCTCGCCCCCGAGGTGCGAGAGTGGGACCCGCCTGCCGCGCTCTACAGCGGTGCGGACGAGTACGCGTTCTTCAGGCGCATCTTCGCGGAGACGCCACCGCTGCTCGCGGACGGTGCGGACGTGGTGCTCGAGATTGGGGACAACCAGGCCGAAGGGGTGTTGGATCTCGGAAAGCGCGCCGGCTTTGTCCCCCTGGACACACGCGCCGACCTCGCTGGCACACCGCGAGCGGTCCTACTGCGCCGGGAGCGATGACGAAAGTACTCTCCCCGACCGAGGCCGCCGGTGCTCTACGCGAAGGCAAGGTGGCCCTGGTGCCGACGGAGACCGTGGCAGGTCTCGTCGCCGCTGAAGCCGGGCTTCCGCGGATACGCGAGATCAAGGGCCGCGACGCCGACAAGCCTATCGCTCTGCTTTGCACCTCCCCCGAAGAAGCGTTTGCGCTCGCGGCGAGCGTACCCCCGCTCGCCCGCAGATTGGCTTCGCTCTACTGGCCGGGACCGCTTACGCTGGTCCTGGATCTCCCGGGCGGAGGAACGGTCGGTGTGCGTGTGCCGGAAGGCTCGACCGTGCGGGCAGTGCTCGAAGCCTTCGGAGAGCCCCTGTACGCGACGAGCGCCAATCTCTCTGGTGAGCTTGCACCGAAAGGCCTCGAAGAGGTGGACCCGAAGGTCTCGGAGGCGGTGGACCTGGTCGTCGAAGGCCAGCAGGGGAGCGGCGAAGCCTCGGCAGTCGTGGACCTCTCAGGCGGGAGGGTACGCCTCCTTCGCGCTACCGCGGAGCTCACCGAGGGCACGTTGTCTCATCTGGCCACGGAAGCTGAACGCTGAAAGCTGCCGGCTAACGTGGTTTGAGGGCGTTACGGGCAAGGTTTATACTCCGAACGGTGGCAGGTCTGGTAGGGAGGACTAGGGAGATCTGGGGACGAGAATCGGTTTCCCCGCGACCGCACGTCGAGCGCGCTGCCCAACCCGAAGAGCGGAGGTAGACAGATGTTAGGCCCGTACACCGAGGTTGTAGATTCCGCGGTTCAGGAGGCGCTCGACGGGGAGCTCGAACGCCAGCGGACGACCATCGAGCTGATAGCGAGCGAGAACTTCACCTCCCCTGCGGTGCTCGCGGCCCAGGGCTCGGTGATGACGAACAAGTACGCCGAGGGCTACCCCGGCAAGCGCTACTACGGCGGCTGCGAGTTCATGGACGTGGTAGAGCAGCTCGCCATAGACAGGGCGAAGGAGCTCTTCGGCGCAGATCACGCCAACGTGCAGCCGCACTCCGGCAGCCAGGCCAACGAGGAGGCGTACGCCGTTCTGGTCGAACCCGGCGACAAGGTCCTCGCAATGGACCTGGCCCACGGCGGGCACCTGACGCACGGCGCGAAGTTCAACTTCTCGGGCCGAACCTACGACTTCGTCCATTACGGTGTCGGTGACGACGGCTACATAGACTACGATCAGCTGCGCGAGATCGCGCTACGCGAGAAACCGAAGATGATCCTGGCGGGCGCCAGCGCCTACCCGCGCATCCTGGAGTTCGAAAAGTTTCGTGAGATCGCCGACGAGGTCGGGGCATTCTTCCTTGCTGACATGGCCCACATCGCGGGCCTCGTGGCGGCCGATGTCCACCCTTCACCCATCCCCTATTGCGAGGTCGTCACGACCACGACCCACAAGACGCTGCGGGGCGCCCGTGGCGGCATGATCCTGTGCCGCGAGGAGTTCGCGAAGAAGGTGAACAGCCGCGTCTTCCCGGGGATGCAGGGAGGACCCTTGATGCACGCGATCGCGGGCAAGGCCGTCGCCTTGGGGGAGGCGCTCAAGCCAGAGTTCAGGGACTACGCCCGTCAGATAGTCGAGAATTGCAGGGCTTTGGCAGAGGGCCTGCTCGAAGGCGGGCTCGACCTGGTCTCAGGCGGGACGGACAACCACCTGATCCTGGTCGACCTGATCGAGGCTGATACAACCGGCGCGGAGCTCGAAGACACGCTCGAGTCGGTCGGTGTGACCTGCAACAAGAACATGGTCCCGAACGACCCCGAGCCGCCGACCGTCACGAGCGGCGTCCGGCTCGGCACCGCCGCCATGACGACCCGCGGCATGGGCCCGGAGGAGATGCGCGAGATCGCCGAGATCATCGTCCGGGCTTCTCGCGGCGAGCTCGGCGGGCTGCGCGAGCGCGTAACCGCCCTGACCACGGCCTTCCCGCTGTATGAGTGAGACGAAGCCTGAGGCGAAGAACCTCCGCGTGGTTGACGGCCCGCTGAGCCGGCACAAGCTGGCCGTGCTGCGCGACGAGCGTACGCCCACGCCCGAGTTCAGGCAGGCCATGAAGGAGCTCGCCCTGATCATGGTCGCAGAGGCCACCCGCGAGATGCCCACGCGCCCGGTGCAGATACGGACTCCGCTCACCGAGACGGAGGTGGAGGAGATCTCCGGCCCCGTCTGCCTCGTGCCGGTCCTGCGCGCGGGACTCGGGATGCTCGACGGTGCCCTCGCCCTGCTCCCCAAGGCCACGGTAGGGTTCATGGGGCTCTTCCGCGACGAGGTGACGGCGCAGCCGATCGAGTACTACGTCAACCTGCCCCAAAACCTCGATGACTACCTGGTGCTCGTCCTCGATCCGATGCTCGCCACAGGTGGCAGCCTCTCGGCGACCCTCACGAAGCTAAAACACGAGGGGGCGACCTGGATCTCCTGCCTCCACGCCGTCGCGGCCGTGCCCGGCGTCGAGCGCGTCACCCGCGAGCACCCGGACGTGAACTTCTACGCCGCCGCCGTCGACCCGGAGCTGAACGACGC
>JARDZQ010000290.1 GCA_029240775.1 Rubrobacteraceae bacterium
TAGAGGAGCCCATCGAGATGTTCTTGCGGGTTGCGTCGAACATCGCCGAGGGTGAGTACCGCTTCAAAGAGGGTGAGGAGGCCCAGAGGCTCTACGAGGAGTCGAGGGAGAGGTTCCTCCAGATCATGCTCAGCCGGAGGTTCATGCCGAACTCGCCGACACTCATGAACGCGGGCAGAGAGCTGCAGCAGCTCAGTGCGTGCTTTGTGTTGCCCGTCGAGGACTCCATCGACGGCATCTACGACACCCTCAAGCACCAGGCCGTCATCCACAAGAGCGGCGGCGGCACGGGCTTCGGCTTCTCTCGTCTGCGTCCCAAGAACGACCTGGTGAAGTCAACGATGGGCGTTTCTTCCGGTCCCGTCTCGTTCATGGCCATCTACGACGCTTCGACGGACAAGATCAAGCAGGGCGGAACCAGGCGCGGGGCGAACATGGGCATCCTCAGGGTCGACCACCCCGACATCGAGGAGTTCATCGACTGCAAGAGGGACAACGACCAGATCAACAACTTCAACATCTCTGTGGCCATAACCGACGAGTTCATGGAGGCCGTCGAGGAAGACACCAACTTCGAGCTCAAGAACCCCCGCGACGGCGAGATCATGAAGACCGTTCGCGCCAGGGACCTGTTCAGGAAGATCGTCGAGGGGGCTTGGCTCAACGGCGAGCCTGGCGTCGTGTTTATAGACAAAATCAACGACGACAATCCGACGCCGCAATTCCCGATAGAGTCCACGAACCCTTGCTCGGAGGCGCACCTGCCGCCCTATGACTCGTGCAACCTGGGTTCGATCAACCTGGAGCGCTTCTACCGCGAGGATACGGGAGACGTCGACTGGGACGACCTGAGGGAGACGGTACACACCGCGATCCGCTTTCTGGACAACGTCATCGAGCAGAACAACTACCCTCTTCTCGAGATCGACGAGATGAGCCGCGGGAACCGACGCGTTGGGCTCGGGGTTATGGGCTTCGCCGACCTTCTCATAAAGCTCGGCATCACCTACGACTCGGAAGAGGGCCTCGCCTTCGCCGAGAGAATAATGAAGTTCGTGGATGACGAGGCGTGGGAAGAGAGCAGAGCTCTCGCCGAGGAGCGCGGCGTTATGCCCAACTACGAGGGTTCACGCCACCAGGCACGGGGCGACCGGGTACGCAACGCGACCGTTACCACGATAGCTCCGACCGGAACTATCTCCATGATCGCCGGCTGCTCCGGCGGCATCGAGCCGCTCTTCGCCGTGGCTTTCATGCGCCGTCAGGCCGACATGGAGATGCCCGACGTCAACCCCGAGTTCGTCAAGCTCGCCAAAGAGCGCGGTTTCTACTCTGAGGAGTTGATGAAGAAGGTTGCGCAGCACGGCTCCGTGCGCGAGGTCGAAGAGGTCCCTGACGACGTGCGCAGCGTGTGGGTAACCTCGCACGACATAAGTTCAGAGTGGCACGTCAGGATGCAGGCCGCATTTCAGAAGTACACCTCGATGGGTATCTCCAAGACCATCAACCTGCCCAACGAGGCGACGCCAGAGGATGTAGAAGACGCCTACCGCCAGGCCTACGCCCTGAACTGCAAGGGAATAGCGGTCTACCGCGACGGCTCGCGCGACGCCCAGGTTCTGTCCACGGGCAAGACGGGCGGGGAGAAACCGACCATGACGCCGGCTTCTCCAGAGGCGCCGACGGCGCCCCCCGTTACCCCCCCGGCAGGCACACAAGCACAGACGCAGACCTTCTCCTCGCTTGCCGAGGCGCGCAACGGAAGGCCGCGCACTCTGACCGGCGTGACCAAGAAGATACGTACCGGCCACGGCTCGATGTACGTAACGATGAACGACGACGAGTTCGGGCCGAGGGAGTGCTTCGTCATATTGGGCAAGCCTGGCGGCACGGCCGCCGCGTTCTCGGACGCGCTGGGGCGTATGATCACGATGGCCCTTACCCACGGCGCCTCTCCTGCCGAGGTGGTCCACCAGCTCCGCGGCATCCAGGACGGCCACCCCGCTGGCGTAGGACCGAACGCAGTCCTCTCCGTCCCCGATGGTGTGGCGAGAGCTATGTCCGAGAACTACCTGATCGAGGAAAGCTTGCCAGACACCCGCGAGCTCCCGATCATCGGGGCCTGCCCCGACTGCGGCAGCGGCCTGACCCGTCAGGAGGGCTGTGTCGTCTGCCACTCCTGCGGGTACTCGAAGTGTAGCTAGAAAACCGACGGCGGCCTGCCAGGGACGGACCCGGATAGGTCCGTCCCTTCTTTCATGCCTCTCCGTGCCGGCGTTCCCTATCCAGGCTTTGATCTTCGAAAGACGCAGGGTCTTCTGAGGGTTCAATGTGGATAAAGAAGGTGCTCTGGGGCAATGCCTCGGCGACCTCTCCTTCTATCTTCTCGGAGAGGTCGTGACCCTGCTGCACGGTCCAAAGTCCAGGCACGAGCACGTGCATCGAGACGAAGCGGCGCTGCCCGGCCGCCCGCGTTCGTAAGGCGTGGAACCGGATCCCCTGTCGCTCGTAACGGGACAGAATTCTGGAGATGACTTCCTGATCTTCCGGGGGCAGGGCCCGATCCAGCAATCCTTCCGCGGTATCACGCAGCAACCGGAAGCCCGTCCAGACGATGTTCGCGGCGACGACGAGCCCGATCAGTGGGTCGAGCACGAGCCACCCTGTGAGTTGCACCATCACTACGCCGAGGACGACGCCAGCTGAGGTCCATACGTCGGTGAGCAGATGCTGCGCGTCGGTCCTTAGCGTGATCGAACGCAATCTCCTGCCCGCCCGCAGGAGAACGAGCGCGACTACCCCATTGAGCGCCGCGGCGCTGAGCGTGATGGAGAGGCCGAGTCCCACATTCTGAAGCGGTTGCGGGTCCATCAGCCGGTCCCACGCCGTAACCCCGATCCAGGCCGCAGCGATAATTATCAGGGCGCTCTCCAACCCGCTAGAAAAATACTCAGCCTTGCTGTGGCCGAAGGCGTGCTCCTCGTCCGGCGGACGTACCGCGAACGTCAGCGCCCACAGCGCCGCCAACGCGGCGACGAGGTTGACTACAGACTCGGCCGCGTCGGAAAAGAGACCGACGGACCCCGTAAGATAATAGGCCCCAAGTTTGAGTCCGATAGTAGTCACAGCAGCCGCTATCGAGAGCACAGCGTAGCGGCGCGCGGACCCGCCGTTCGTCAGGCTCCCCTTCGTCACCGCCGCCTCACCCGGGGAAATGCGCCCCGCAAACCAGCAAGAGCCTCTATGAATGTCGGGATCTCAGCAAACACTTCCACTTTCTACCATCTTCCCGATAGACCCGGCTACAAACCCCACGAGCCATAGAACAAGAGCCTTGAAGGCGGATCTAATTTGCCTGCCGGACCCTGGAGGCCGTCTCGGGACGCAGCCACAAAGAGACGTGCTCCGGCTGCATTGTCTCCCTCACCACCGCTACCAGCTCACCGTTTAGCGCCTCCAGGTCCGTTTCGTCCCTGAGCCTGGCAGAGAACGCTTCCAGGGTCCTTCTGGCGTCGTACTTGCTGCGGTAGAAGCGCCTGTCTATGAAGGACTGGATGCGCCGACGTAGTGGGTTGAAAAGCGCGGCGATCACCAGGGTGGAGACTACGATCGCCAATGGCGGCTGTTCCACTTGTCCGGTGAGGGCGCGGAAGGCGTACTGCAAAGTGACAACACTCCCTAAATACACCAATCCCAGCATCAGGGTGAGCGAGACGTAGACGAGGGTCCGGTTGATGAAGACATCGATGTCGTAGAGGCGATAGCGAAGTACAGCGATGCTCAACGATAAAGGCACGATGACCAACGTGAGCCACCAGACGGCTGAAGTGATAAGAGTCCACCAGGGGAGAGGCCTGCCAGCTGGAAGGCTCAACT